>DATCIL010000638.1:0-2944 GCA_036507795.1 Anaerolineales bacterium
AATGTAGATCAACAAGAGCAGCACCAATCCGATGCTGTAGGGGATGATCCAGGCGTAAAATAATGCGCCTTCAGTGTTCAATGCCGATCGCAACGGCCTGGTTGAACTCTCGTGAAACGAAAGCGCTTCATCCATGGAGAGGTAAATGAAAATCGCCGCCAGTCCGGCCCAGTGGTAGCGGTAAGCTGCCCGCTTCCTGTTCTTTCCGGCGGCGATGATCGTCAGCAGCAGGCCGCAAAACAGCAGCGATAATGTCGAATACAGCGCCGGGATATTCTCTTCCCGATTGAGGCTGAACATCGGGATGATGCCAAAGATATTGTCATATCCCAGCACGTAAGTGGAAAACTGGCCTGCCAGGTGCGCCAGCGTGAGAAAGATGACGGTCAAAGCGAAGAAGCGAGTCACCTGTTTTGGCGTGAGCACGATGTCCATTGCATTTCTCCTTTCCCCCGCTGATCATAGCACATATATTAATCTTCTACTAATTCCTTGACACGAATCCGCTACTCATGGTATCCTTGGGGCCACTTATCCTAAAAGGAGGCGCACTGAATGTCCTACAATTCCTCTGCATTTATTCAAATTCGGGCAGCCGTTGGTACCAACGGTGGACATTGCCTTATTGGAGTGCGCCTGGCGAACAGCAGGTAAGTTTGTAAATCGGAATTTTTTGGCCACGGGTGCGCTTCAAGACCCGTGGCCGATTTATTTTCGGTATTAGCGCCTCTTCAGGCCACGGGTCTCCCCCGTGGCCTTTTTTATTTACTGGAAGAAGAGTGAAGAGTGAAGTGTGAGCAGGAAGGATCTAACCATGGAAATGAATCCCTCGTTATTTGAAGGCGGGCTGGTTCGCCTGACCTCCGTTGACCCGGACAAGGACGCGGAGATCGAAAGGAAGTGGACCCACGACCTCGAGTACCTTCACATGTTGACCGAGCAGATCGCCATGCCGCTTTCCATTTTCCAGATCAAGAAGCGCTACGAGAAGCTCGAGAAGGAAATGGAGGAGTCAGGCAGACAGTTCTATTTCGCTGTCCGGGCGAAAGCAGCAGCGGGCCACGAAAGCCCAGACCGACTGGTGGGCTTTGTGAATCTCTCCTGGATCGAGTGGAGTCATGGCTCCGGAAGGCTCTCGCTAGGAATTGGAAGTCCTCAGGACCGCCGGCGAGGCTACGGCACGGAAGCCCTGCAGCTGATCATGCGCTATGCCTTCCACGAGCTCAACCTGTTCCGTGTGGAAGCCGCAGTGCCGGAATACAACCGGATCGCCCTCCCGTTTTTCGCGAAGTCCGGATTTGCCGAAGAAGTGCGCCAACGAGAAGCGCTTCATCGTTACGGCAGGCGATGGGATTTGGTCTACATGGGATTGTTAAGCGATGAATGGGAAGAGACGCGCAAGACGAGAGATGTGAATCGTGAAGCGTGAAACGTGAATTAGAAATGACAATTTCCGAGGAGTTGGTGATGATGATGACGACGGCTGGGCTGCAAGGAGAATTGGTGCGCCTGGTGGCGCCTGAGCCCGATAGGGATGCGGAGCTGCTTGCGAAATGGTCTCGGGATGCCGAATACCTGCGGTTGCTGGACAGCGATCCTGCCCGCCAGTGGTCGGTGAAGAAGTACAAAGAATGGATCGAAAAAGATCTCGACAAGGAACGCACGGATGATTTCTTCTTTCTGATCCAGGCTTTGACAGACGACGCCGATAAAAAATGGCGACCCATTGGCTTCGTCGGTTTGGGCGGCATCCGCTGGACCCACGGCGATGCCTGGGTTGGCATCGGCATCGGCGAGCGGGAGTACTGGGGCAAGGGTTGTGGCACAGAAGCCATGCGCATGATCCTGCGGTTCGCTTTTGATGAACTCAACCTGCACCGGGTCTCGCTGACGGTCTTTGAATATAATGTGCGCGCCATCCGTTCCTACGAGAAAGCCGGCTTCAAGGTAGAAGGAAAACTGCGGCAGCTAATGCGCCGGGACGGGCGCCGCTGGGACCTGATATTTATGGGAATTTTGAAGGAAGATTGGAGGAACGATTATGACTACACCTGTACATAAATTTGGCAAGAACAGCGACTTTGGATCTTTGGCCAGCTACCTGGCCGACCCTTATCAGGGGATTGGTTGCCATACCGTGTGGATTGTAGGTCTTCAGCCTGACCGACGGTATGCGAAATGAACCGGAAAACTGCATCGTAACGGCGTAGTGAAAGGTGCGAAGCGGTTTCCCGGTAAGGAATTCGGAGGAAGTCATCATGATCACGATAGATTTGATCGATGAACATCAAGCCCGAGCCGAGAAACTGGCTTATCGGATACGTGGAAATGCAGATCAAATTGATTACCGGCACTACCACGCTGCACATATTCTCAACGAAAACCGCCGGAAAGAATTGCTGCGAGCGGCGCAGGCTGCCCGCCTGCTGCAGGCGGCTGAAAGGAATGCGCCGGCCAGCGATCGGCCGCGATTGCTTCAGAATATAAAAGCCGGGTTGCTCAACCTGGCGCAAAGAACTGCCCGTCGTGTCGGATATTCGCAGTAGCAGGTGATGCTCTGCAGTGGACTGTTTTTAGAAATCGGTAAATTCATTGTGGAGCATCACCGAAAGCGAGAAGCACTGGAAATGGTATTGGAAAAAGTTGAATCTCACGAGGAACTTGCCGTTCAGGGAATGACCCTGCGAGCGGCAAGGACGGATGACATCGAAGCCGCCGTCGATTTATTCAACGCGGCCGCCGAATCGCTGATCGGTGTCGCCGACAAATTCAGCGTCGAGGATAACCAGCAGGAATGGAGCACCCTCTACGAGAAAGAACTGCGTCCCGGAAAAGATATCACCACCCGATCGGTATAGAGATTCACCACCAGAATGAGACCAAAAACGATTTCATCTTCAGATGAAGATGCAGATAGAAATAAATATTTAGAAATGCAGGCCGG
>DATCIL010000639.1:0-2065 GCA_036507795.1 Anaerolineales bacterium
GTTCTTGTTGGCTGTGCTGGGCGGACGACGCCAACGCCGTACGTGCCTCCAACCTTAGCACCCACTTCACCGTTGACTGCACCAGAGACCGAGGAGCGGTCGAGTCTCTCGACCGAAGCGATCGCGTTCGAGGAACCTGAAACCACCCCTACGCCGGCTTGCACGCCAGATCTGGCGTTCCTGGACGATCTGACCATCCCCGACGGCGCCTTGGTCGGCCCGGAGATGGAGCTGGACAAGCGCTGGCAGGTGGAAAACAGCGGAACGTGCAATTGGGATGCGGGCTACCGGCTGAAATTAATCGCCGGGCCGGACATGGGAGCTGCGCCCGAGCAGGCCCTGTACCCGGCGCGCAGCGGGAGCCAGGCGCCGGTCAGAATTCTGTTCGTCGCTCCGGAAGAAGCCGGCGTTTACCGCAGCGCCTGGCAGGCATTTGATCCCCGGGGAGAGCCATTTGGGGATCCGATCTTTATCGAAATCCTTGTGCAGGAGGAGGATCAATCACCCGCCAATAATTGAGCCGGGTGAAACAGAATGGCTGGAGTGCTCTGTTCGACCTCATAGACGATGCAAAGCCTGCAATTCAAAGTCTTTGTAGGAAGGTGTTCGAGCAGATTCCCGATTCCGTTGATAGCTCTCAGCTTGCTTGTGGCAGCATGCCAACAAAAAACTGCCTCTGAATCACAACCTCTTGTACCCTTCCCCCAACCTCAAACTGCGGACCCTATCCTACCAAGCCAGACAACGCCATTCTCGGCCAGCGACGGCTACCTTTCTGCCGGCATTAACCCGCCTGCAATTGTCGAGAGCGTCGAATATGACGTTCGGCAACGTCTAACGCTGGCAAATAAGGGATCCGGAACGCCGGATAAACAAAATATCTGGATCGCGCTGGTTGGCGACGTTTTTCCTTTCCAGCTGGTAAATTCCAGAGAGATAACTCCCGAAAGTTATCAGATCTCCAGGGACGAGTACGGGAACGAATACGCTGAATTTGATTTTTCCGGTATGGCACCGGAATCTGTCATCCAGATCGAAATCAATTACAAAATCCTCGTTAACCAGTTGAACTATGATCTCAATAACTGCGAAGGTGAGCTTCCTGATCTTTTCACGCAACCTGAACTCCACATTGAATCCGATAACCTGCAAATCGTAGACCTCGCCCAGAAGCTATCCGCGGGGGAGCAATCTGCCTGCGAAAAAGTTGAAGCAATTTACAACTATATTGGAAATAACCTCGTTTACAGTTACAACGGCGCAGATTGGGGCGCACAGGCCGCTCTGGGTGAAATGGGAGCAGACTGTACAGAATATTCAGATTTAATGATTGCACTAGCCAGGGCAATGGGCATCCCAGCGCAATATTTCGAAGGTGTACTCTACATGAGCAAAGATACAGCCGGACTGGCTCAAATCGAACACGCATGGCTGGTGGCATATCTGCCAGGGATCGGTTGGACACCGATGGATCCTACATTGGGAAGATCTTCTGTGAAACGGCAAGATTATTTTGCCAAAATAACCCGGGATCACATTATCGTCACACGGGGACGGCACCCATCTACCCTGCGAGGGTCGAGCTATTTCAGCCATATCTACTGGCCTGGAAATAGCACTCAGATAAAGGTTGAAAACTTTGATTGGAAGATTACGCCGCTGCAGCCTTAGAGAATTGTTCCGGGCGGGCCAGTTTCATTCCATTCTCCGCCGCACATAAGTATGCATGATGACCGAGAGAACGATAATAAATCCGTAGATCAATTGAGTCCAGAAACCAGTCAACCCGATAGCCACGGTACCGGCTTCGATGGAACCAATGATAAAAGCGCCAAGAAATGTGCCAAAGATGGTGCCGACCCCACCAAAAACTGATGTGCCGCCCAGGAACACGGAGGCCAACGTGCGCAGCAACTGCCCGTCGCCCAGGCTGGGCCAGAAGTAGGTCACGTGCAGGCTGGCAACCACCCCTGCAAATGCAGAAACAATACCGACGAGCATGAAGGCCAGGATGCGGGTCCGCCCGGTGTTGATCCCCATGAGTTCGGCGCTATTGACATTATCG
>DATCIL010000640.1:0-1698 GCA_036507795.1 Anaerolineales bacterium
TATCAGTTCTCGTTGACGCCTGCCCCACCTGCCGGTCAGATGTGCCAAGAGAACGTCCTCTAATATAAATGATTCCTCATGGATGAGCAAGAAGAATATTTTGGATGAGGTCAATAGAAAGAGGCCGTCCGTCGCAAAGGAAAATTTAGATGATATTTTGGGTTAAGAATTTCTGCGTGTGCTTGACAAAAAAATGTATTCTGGTAAATTTGTGCATGCAGCACCTCCGGACGCCATCCTGTTTCTGGGCCGGTGTTTCATTCGCGGTATGCTGGCTGGCGCTCTGAAGGGCTGAACAGGTCCTTCCTCTGCCATGATTGATTTTCCCCACCGACGCTTTAATCCACTCACCGGGGATTGGGTGCTGGTATCCCCTCACCGTACCCAACGACCCTGGCAGGGAAAGATCGAACGAGAGCCCCATAAGTCCCTGCCCCCTTACGATCCCGATTGCTATCTATGTCCCGGAAACTTACGCTCCGGTGGGGCGCGCAATCCGGATTACGCGGCGACCTTTGTTTTCACCAACGATTTTGCTGCGCTGCTACCCGACACCCCGACACTTGAAGATCAGGAACACGCCCTGATTCGATGGGAGAGCAACCCTGGCACATGCCGGGTGATCTGCTTTTCTCCCCGGCACGATCTTACCCTGGCCGAAATGTCCACCGCTGAAATCCGGCTGGTCGTCGATCTCTGGAGCACCCAGGTCGAAGAGCTGGGTCGCGATTTTCGTTGGGTGCAGATCTTCGAGAACAAAGGCGATATCATGGGCAGCTCCAACCCGCATCCTCACGGCCAGATTTGGGCGACGGAAGACCTTCCGAACGAACCGCGTAAAGAAGACCAGAACCAGCGAGCGTATTCTGCAGAGCGCCAAAATTCGTTGTTATTGGATTATGCAGAATTCGAGATCGAAAGGCAGGAACGCATCGTGCTGCAGAACGATGACTGGCTGGTGGTCGCGCCATACTGGGCAGTATGGCCATATGAAACCCTGGTCTTGCCGCGCCGGCAGGTTCGCGGCCTGCCCGATTTGGGAGCCGAAGAACGCGACAACCTTGCCCTTGCGCTCAAGCGCCTGCTCACCAAGTATGATAACCTCTTCGAAACCCCCTTCCCTTACTCGATGGGCTGGCATGGGGCACCCCTAGACGAGGGAGATTATCCCTACTGGCAATTGCACGCCCATTTTTACCCACCACTCTTGAGGTCAGCCAGCATAAAAAAGTTTATGGTGGGTTACGAAATGTTGGCCGAAGCGCAACGCGATGTGACCGTGGAGCAAGCTGCCAAACGATTGAGGGAATTACCCGAGGGGCATTATAAGACACATGAAGAATCCCCCCCGACCCCCCTTGATAAGGGGGGAGCAGATCCCAGCATCCGTTAATGGGACGGCTTGACAGGCTAACGGAACCTGAGTATAAATTGAGGACCATGGCTATGAGAATTATCAGTTATCTGCGGAGAGGCCGTATATCTACTTGCATCTGTCCCAGGCGGGGCGCATAATTCCCCTTCCAACAGCCCTGTTGATCGAATAAAAATGGTCCAGCGGCGCAGGGAGGCTGTGCAGCCCCGCGCACCGGCAAAATTCCAGCGGGGTGTGCGATACAAGCCACCCTTCGTTTTCGTTTAATTGACCGCTTTTTCTTTTAAGCTCTTTGTAGCAACAGAAATAAGGAGTCGAATATG
>DATCIL010000641.1:0-2059 GCA_036507795.1 Anaerolineales bacterium
ACCTCGCTGCGCTGATGGTGATCCTGGGCGGTCTGATGGTAGTCCCCATCTACTTCCTCAACACGCTGAACGACGCAGCTGCCCTGATGCTCGTGCGCGGCGCCGATTTCCTCGCGGTATTCGAAAAACCCCAGCGGGACGCCCTGGCCATGCTGTTCCTCCGTCTGCATCACCATGGAGTCGTTGCCAACGAAATCTTTTGGGGTCTATGGCTCTTTCCCTTTGGGATCCTTGTCTTCCGGTCGGGCTTCCTGCCCCGCGTCCTGGGCGTCTGGCTGATCATCAACGGCTTCGCCTATCTGGCCATTAGCTTCACGGGCTTACTGTTACCGGAATACGAGTCGATGGTCTTCAACAGCGCCTTACCCGCCACGCTCGGAGAGATCGCCATCATGCTGTGGCTCCTGATTAAGGGCGCAAAGGTGCGACCATTGGCCGCCGCGGCCTCCTGATCGAACGTGACAACCCGCTGCACCCGAGCTCTGGGGAGGGAATAAAATGACGATCAGCACTATCGACGGATCACAACGTAAAGCTGCATGGATCGCAGGACTTGCTTGCCCGATCTCGTTCGTCACCGTGGTCGCGGTCAATTTCGGCATCTTCGAACGCCTGATCGTATCCGGCAATCCGGCGGAAACCGCTCGGAATATTCTGGCGCACGAAACACTATTCCGCATCGGCATCGCGGGCTTCCTGGTCTACTGCGTGGGCGTTGTCGTACTGCTCACAGCGCTTTACGTCATTCTCAAGCCGGTGGACCAGAACCTTGCCTTGCTCGCAGCATTCGGCCGGCTGGTCCATGGCTTCACGTGGCTCCTGGTGACGCTCAATCTCTTTACCGCTCTGCGGCTGTTGAGCGGCGCTGATTACTCGCGAGCGTTTGGACCAGATCAGTTACCGGTCGTGGCGCGGCTGTACCTCTCTGGTTTCGACGCGTACTACGTTGGCTTGCTGTTTTGGGGATTGGGAGCCACCGTTGGTAGTTACTTGTGGTTCAAGTCGGGCTACGTCCCCAGAGCACTGGCTGCCTTTGGTGTGATCTCGTCTGCATGGTGCGCGGCCTGCACTTTTGTTCTTTACATCTTCCCCGACTTTCCCAAGCTAGTGAACCTGTGGTGGTTCGATTCGCCTATGGCTGTCTTCGAACTGGCACTGAGTTTTTGGCTTCTGTTTAAGGGATTAAGGCCATCTGGAATACCTGAGCCCGATAAAGCAAGCGATCGAGCACAGGCCGGTGCCGTCTGACCCATATGAAAGCAATCGTCTATTACAGCTACGGTTCGCCCGATGTTCTCAAGTGTGAAGAGATCGAGAAGCCGACCGCTGGGGACAATGAAGTTTTGATAAAAGTCCGCGCGGCTTCCGTCAATCCACTTGACTGGCGCCTCATGAGAGGTAAACCGTTGTTTGTCCGCCTAATGATCGGGGGGCTGCGCAAACCAAAGATCACACGACCCGGGCGTGATGTGGCCGGCCAGGTCGAAGCAGTTGGCAGGAACGTAACCCAGTTCAAACCAGGCGACGAGGTGTTCGGCGCGTGCCGTGGGGCCTTTGCCGAGTATGTGTGTGCTATTGAAGATAGATTGGCACTGAAGCCAGCCAACATATCGTTTGAGGAGGCAGCAGCCGTACCAGTGGCTGCACTCAGCGCCCTGCAGTGTCTTCGTGATAAGGGGCAGATTCAGCTAGGGCAAAAGGTTTTGGTTGATGGCGCGTCTGGTGGTGTGGGTACATTTGCGGTCCAGATTGCCAAATCGTTCGGGGCTGAAGTCACTGCCGTGTGCAGCACGAGGAATGTGGACACGGCGCGATCGATTGGCGCGGACCATGTCATTGATTACACTCGAGAAGATTTTATCACAAATGGGCAGCGTTATGACCTGATTATCGCTGCCAACGCGCATCATTCGATTTTCGATTACAGACGTGCGCTCGGTCAGGACGGAATTTATGTCATGGTTGGAGGTGGTTGGGCTCAAATTCTCCAAGCTATGTTACTGGGACCATTACTTTCACTGATTGGGAGCAAGAAGATGTGTTTCTTTATGGCGAAGCT
>DATCIL010000642.1:0-5708 GCA_036507795.1 Anaerolineales bacterium
GCTGCTTTGTCGAATTGGTAGCGGCTTTCAACAATCTCCCCAAAAGCCAATTCAGCGCCTGCGCGGACATTATCCCGGCTGATTGCGTCGTATTGGTGCCATTTCGCTTCAGGGAAAAGATCCATTACTTCAGCAATTTGTGATGCCAGGGTAGGCGAAGTAACCGTACCCGTCAGGATCCGTAACCCCGCTCCTTGAACTTCATCCTGGGTGATGAGCGCCTGAGTTATTACCGAGAGAAATTCCTGGTAGGTTCGAATTCTTCCACGGTTTCTAACCACTTGGGCACGTTCCGGGTCATACAGGCTGAGTACTGATCCCTGTGCAAAAGGGTCTGTAGCCCCCAGGCTGGCGGGATGTTGCGGGTTCCCCTCCACCTTGGTCGGTCGCCCCATATTACTCTCTACCAAAAGACCGCGACCATATCCGCCCAATTCCATGGCGGTGGCAAAGAAAAGAGGAACACCGGGCACAAGCTCTTCCGGGGCTTCAATATAGGGCGCGATTCTTTCTTCTGGCTGTGGGACACATGCGCTCAGTCCGGCCATGGCCAACGGCGCGGCGAGCAATTTCAGGAAATCTCTCCGGCTAACTGCCTGCATTGCTGAGGCCTGCCGCGGAAACTCGTGCCGCAAGAATTCTTCAAATTCGCCAGAGCCAACGAGCTCCTCAAAGCTGCGCCAAACCCTTTCTTTCCCTTCTCTGGCAAACTTTGCACGAATGGACTCAAAGTCAATTTTCATCCTGGTCTCTTCTCTGGATAGAGTCTCCGTATCTTCTCAATAATCGGGGGGAAGGGGGTGTGTTGGAGCGGGCTACGCCCGCTCCAACACACCCCCACCCCTTTTTATTGAGCAGGTGTCAGTCTGCTGCTTGTCACCTATGGCATACATAACAGTCATCTAATCGGTATGCGGGGGCAATCTCATACTCATCTACCAGCTGCCGTCCTAGCGTCAGCTGGTCTTGCGCCGGCTCCCAGCCCATCTCGAAGACTCTATCCCGCGGCCGCACAAAACGTTCTGGCTCTCGATGGCATTCCAGGCACCAGTCCATATATAACGTATGTGCCTTCCACGTGAGCGGCATTCGATCTACCCGACCATGGCATGTCTCGCATCCAACTCCTTTTGTGAGGTGGATGCTGTGATCGAAATAAACAAAGTCTGCCAGGTCATACACTCGGACCCACTGGATCGGTTCTCCCGTATCAAAACTCGATCTCACCGGTTCCAGTACTGGGCTATCAGCCCAAATCTGAACATGGCAGGTCATACAGGTGTGAGTGGGCGGAATGTCGGCAAATCGCGATTCTTCCACCGAAGAATGGCAATAACGGCAGTCAATCCCCAGTCCCGCGACATGGTGGTCATGACTGAATGGTATCGGCTGCTCGATAGGCACGTCCACATTTGTTGCATAAGGTGAGCGGAAAATCTGCGTCAGCACCCATGCAAATGCCGCAATAAAGAAAATCGCTCCAAAGATGCTGACCTTGGATATTACATTTGTGCTGGGATGAAAAATCTGTGGCATGCTGATATGCTTTCACGCCCCAGTTTTTTTCGTTGATATGTCGTTGAGGGGGATTAAGAAGCGTTTCCTGCTAAATCTCCCTACAGGAAAACGTCGCCTTTATTGCGCTCGAAAAATCCTCCGTCGAAACGTTGATCTTGCGATTTCTGACGGCTGATTACGGAACTTCTCCTATAATACCACAGGGATTAGACCTTAATTACCTTATCTATCGATAAACCGAATTGAACGGCCTCCTCCAGCGTTAGAGATTGGCCCTCAGCCCAGCCTTTCTCCTGCTCGGCTCCGCTCAGGCGGCTGCGGGCCACCTGCAAATTCCTGTCAAACTCCGCCTGTCCACTGGAAGGCAGGGGCGATCCTATCGACTGGCGTAAGTGACTGGCGGCTGACAGCAGGCGCAGCGCTCGCGCCGGGTCTTCGAGCAGGATCTCCAGGTAAGCAATACCCTCGAGCGTATATGCCAGATGCCATTTCGCGCCCAACTCCCAGTCGATCATCAAGCTCTCATTATACAACTCACGCGCCATCGCATAGTTTCCCATGCCGCGGGCAACATTTCCCAGGGTCTCGGCCGCATTGGCGATGAAAAAGCGATCGCCCACTTCCCTTTGCAGGGTCAAGGCCTCAGTAAGCCAGTTATAGGCCGTGGCGTAATCCCCCTGATCAAGGGCCACGTTTCCCAAGTTAATGAGCGAGGCTGCAATCGCCCATTTATCACCTAGATCCCGGCGAATGGCCACCGCCTCTTCATGAATGGCGCGCGCCTCCGCATAGTTCCTCTGGTAACGCGCCAGGATACCCAAATTATTTAGCAAACTGGCAATATTGCGCCGATCTTGCATTCTGCGCCGGATAGCCAGGCTCTCTTCATACAGCCGGCGCGCCTCATCGTAATCTCCCTGCTGGGCAGACATGGTCCCGGCATAGTGAAGCACCTGTCCGGCGCCCGCCCGTTCATCAATCTCTTCGAAAATCTGCCTGGCGGTGTCCAGCAATTCAGCGGCCTCAGCGTAAGAACCCTGTTTGCCAAACAATTCCGCCCGAGCCGTCATGCACCAGGCTTTCGTCTTGAGATCCTGCATCTGCTCTGCAATTTCTTCGGCCTGCTGGTATAAAAGATCTGCTTCTTGCCACTCGCCAACCAGCCCGAGTACCCGCCCGAGCTTCAGCAATACACTGCTCTTATCTTCCCTCGGTAGTAAATCCAGGACTTTGCGGTAATATTCGATCGCAGCTGCATTTGCGTATTTCGCCTGGGCGGCTTCGCCGGCTTTAAGCAAGTATTCAACCTTCTTGGGATCATTGCGGCTTCGTTCATAATGATAGGCGAGCAGGTCGACATGCTGCTCCAGATCCTCGCGGAAACTCCGTTCGATAAATTGTGCGATCTGGTCATGGAGCAGCGCACGCGTCGCGAACGGTAGGCTCTCGTAGGCGACCTCCTGGGTTACAATGTGCTTGAAAAGATAAATCAGCTCCGGTTCTGTCGCGTCTACAAAAGTCAATTCCAGTTGGCTGAGAATATCCAGGTCGTTTTTAATGCGGTCAGGATCGCCTAGTTCCGGATAAGCTCCCCATAACCAGGCTGCAACGAACATTCGCCCAATCACGCTCGCCACCTTGAGAGTAATCTTCTGGCTCTCAGTCCGTTGGTCCAGACGCGTTAAGATCAAGCTGTGCAGACCGGCGGGGAGATCCAATACCTCCAAGGATTTCTGATCGTTTGGATCCAATCCCCGGTCTTGCAAATAATTGATTAATTCTTCAATATAAAATGGGTTGCCTTCAGCCCTGCCGGAGACATGCTCCACCAGTTTTGGCGGTAAGTCCTGGTCCTCACCGAAAAACTGCTTCAATTTTAGACGAATTAATTGCACGGTCTCATCTTGCGTGAATTCGCGCAGGTGGATCTCAGTAAAGTGAGGAAGATGGCTTACCCTCGTGTCCTTCCAATACTGGGTGTCAAAAGGCCTGTATGCCATCAGCAATAACACCGGCAAATCGACGATGGCGCGACCCACGATCTCTAACAGATCATGGGACAAAGGATCCAACCAATGGCAGTTCTCCAGCACGAGGAGCATGGGTCTCTCTCGGGCCCGCTCCTTTAAACAATCTACGAGGAGCGCTTCTAGGGATGTTTTGCGCAGTTTCGCATCAAAGGCGCTGGTCAATTCATTATCAGGGATCGGGAGATTCAGCACCGCCCCGAGCAGCGGTAAGCGGGAGACGAGTCTTGGATTGATATTGTGAAGTTGGCTCTCAACCACGCGGATCTTTTCTTCTGAAGTAAGGGCTGGATCCAGGCCAAAGAAACCACGCCAGATATTCTGCCATACCAGGTAGCTGGTGCTGGTACCATAAGATTGGCATTCCCCCCCGTATCCAATCCACTGGCGCTCATTCGCGATGCGGATAGCTTCCGCCACCAATCGGGATTTACCCATGCCAGCTTCGCCGGTTATGCCAATAATCTGGCCCTTTCCTTCAAATGCTAGATCTAATTTTTGTTGGATGAGCTCCCGCTCGGTCACCCGTCCAACCATCGGAAGAGCGTACTTGGGTTCCTGCAACCGAACGCCCGGTTGTTCTTTCTCTTTTAACAGGCTGTAGACGATAACCGGATCCGATCTGCCCTTTACCGTGAGCGGCGGCAGTTCCTTCCAATCGAAGGCCAGACAAGTATCCTCATATACACTATGGCTAACCAGGATTTGCCCTGGAGCAGCTGCCTGCATCAAGCGCGCCGCCAAATTGACTTCATCCCCCAGTACCCCATAAGTACGGCGTTTGGTGCCGCCATATGCGCCGGTTCTCATGTGACCCCGGGCGGTGCCAATCTGCACTTCACCGGACCAGCCGGAGGCTGGTGAGATCTTCCTCAATTCCGTTGCCGCTGAGACAGCCCTGATTTCATCATCCTCATGTGCGATAGGTGCTCCGAATGCTGCTTGAAGATAACTGCCTTTATCCCCCATCGTCAATTGGATCAGGCTTCCATCGTAGTGCTGCAGAACTTTTTGCACTTGCCGGATATAAACGTCTAGCTTCTCGCCGGCGCTTTCATCTTCGTCGTAATCAATTCCCCCAAAGCGCAAAAACAGCGATACCGCCGGTCGAAACTCTGCCAGGAATTCGCCCTGGCCTTTCGAAAGCCGCTCGTAAACTGGGGGGAGCAACCATTTTCGGATGGTTTCTTCGGTGAAGTGCTCGGCGGAAATTTCTGGCCACGGTTTCGGTTCAACCAGCACCCGGAGGGCCCGGACAACACCTAACTTTCTACCTGTATGCTCATCCAGGCCAAAACTTTCAAAGGCGACCTGATCGCCCAATGCCGAAATGGCGGTCTCATCGAGCACCACCTCGCCTTTATTCGCATGATGCTCCGCCGCCGCCAGATGATCCAATGTAGTTCCGGCTAATACCTCGATAACCTGGATCTCCGGGTCTCCAACCAGAAATCGCCGGGCCGATCCGGTGGCCACCGCGGCCTTCATCGCCAAAGACACCGTTTTTTCAGGGGTGATTTGTACGGAAGAGAACTGTTGCATCACCAGCTGCATAAAAAGCGCGCAGGCGGTTGCCCTGGACCCATTGTCCCCGTCTAGCCAGCACATGATCGCATCGCCGCTGAATCCGATAACGCTCCCCTCAAAACAGTGTAGTTCGTTGATCAGCGCATCGTAAACAAGGTTGAGATGGCGGCTCAGCTCTTCAGCGCCCCTCAGCGGTCCTAGCTCTCGAACCAGAGCTTCGGTCAATGGTGTAAAACCGGATATATCAGCAAAAAGCGCTGAACCGTTCGATCGGTCAGGCAAATTCGCGCTATTAACCAGCGCGAAGCGACGATCAACGGGAATATAAGCAATCAATGACTCCATAAGTGATCAGCACAACAAACGCGCATAAAACCTAATGGTTGGTCCGGCGAGCTCTATCGATTAACTTCTTCAATAAAGCGATGTTTTCCCCTTTTTTTTTATCTCGCAGTAATTCAGCGGATCTGGTCCAATAGCGATGCGTCTGCAAGAAATGTAATTGAATCTCGTACCATTCCGCTTCCGTCGTTGGTGATCCAAATGCTTCTCTTTCCATCCGGAGCTCCAGGCTCCTTACCAGAAAATCATCCCGCCCCAGGACATCCAGGTCGGCGTCAGCCAAAATCTCCTCTA
>DATCIL010000643.1:0-3271 GCA_036507795.1 Anaerolineales bacterium
GCTGGCCAGTCCACCCCACATTGATCTCACCCCATCCTGGTGGCCCCGCCTGCCGCTCCTCCCGTTTAGAATTAACATCATCGTTGTAGAACCGAACCAGGCCTCCCAATGAACAAGCCACAAGATTCCACACCTCAGGCCCCACTCCTCACGTTTCACGTTTCACGCATTGCTCCATCGCGATCGTCTCGGTCGCCCAACCGAGACCTCCTGCCAACATCTCACGCACTACGCACTACGCACTACGCAATTCGCAATTCGCAATTCGCAATTCGCCTTACGCCTTAAGTCTTCCTCCTCCCATGAAAATCCTCGCCGTTGACCCCGGAAGCAAGCGCATCGGCCTTGCCATCAGCGACCCCACCGGCACCATTGCAAGCCCATTGCGGGCGATCGACCATGTCTCCCGCCCGGTAGATGCCGCCGCGATTGTGAAAGTCGCTGCTGAGAACAATGTAGGCAAGGTGGTCGTCGGGCAATCGCTCGACGAACACGGCGCACCAACCTTTGAGGGCCGGCGGGCAGCTCGCCTGGCCGGCGCAATTCGCTCTCTAACCGAAATTCCCGTAGAACTCTGGGATGAAAGTTTCAGCACTCACGATGCCCGCGCCGCCCGGATTGCGATGGGAACGTCACGCCGGAGGCGTAGCGGTCACATGGACGAGCTGGCTGCCACAGTTATCCTGCAATCCTACCTGGATGCCCATCGAAAAGCTCCATGAAATCTAAGCGCCGTTCTTCCTTTGCCGCCACTTGCGCGATCCTTTTGGCCCTGCTTTGCCTGGGATTCCTTTTGAGCGGCTATCTCTTCTACACCCTTCAGGTTCGCCTGGCTGAGACGTTTGGCCCTCCCGCCTCTCACCTCGGTTTCGCCCAGCGCATCCGCTTGTCGGTGGGTCTCCTGATGCAATCCAGCGAACTTACGCAGCCGGTTGATCCTTTTGGCGACCAGCGGGACTTCCAGGTTGCCTGGGGAGAGACCCTGCCGGCGATCGCCGGGCGCCTGCAGGCGGAGGGGCTGGTCCACGACGCGGCTGCCTTCCGTTCCTACTTACAATATGCCGGGTTGGACACTTCGCTCCAGGCAGGCAATTACCAGCTCAGCCCGGCAATGTCGCCGGTTCAAATCGCCCATAGCTTGCAAGACGCGACCCCAGGCGAGGTGACTCTCACCATTCTGGAAGGCTGGCGGCTGGAAGAGATCGCCGCCACGCTTCCCACTTCTGGCCTGGAGATCAGCCCGGACGCTTTCCTGGATGCTGCCCGCCAGGTTCCGGATGAATATCCTTTTTTTGTGGAGGCGCCGGCAGATTCTCTGGAAGGCTTCCTCTTCCCCGGGAGCTACACGCTGCCGCGGGAAACCACGCTGCCTGAACTCAATGCTATCCTGCTGGAGAGTTTTGAGGAGACGCTCACTGCTGAGTTGCAGGCCGGCTTTACCCAGCAAGATCTGAGCGTCTTCGAGGCCGTCACCCTGGCTTCTATCGTGGAGCGCGAATCCATTGACCGGGAAGAAATGCCGATGATCGCTTCCGTCTTTTTGAACCGCCTGCAAGCCGGTATTAAATTGGAAGCCGATTCGACCGTCCAGTACGCTTTAGGGTACAATTCCGGACATGATTCCTGGTGGAAAAGCCCGCTAAGCCGCGCCGACTTAAGCATTGACTCACAGTACAGCACATACCGCTATCCTGGTCTGCCGCCCGGTCCAATTGCCAATCCTGGTTTAAGCGCGCTGCGAGCAGTTGCTTTTCCGGCTCAAACCCCGTATTATTACTTTCGGGCTGCCTGTGATGGCTCTGGTAAGCACCTCTTTGCCCAGACTTTTGAGGAGCACCTCGCCAACGCGTGTGAAGAGGAGCAATGACCGATCTGCACCGCTAAAATGGCAAACTGGTCGATCAATAGATAATTGGACTTTCGCCAATTGTGATCTTGGAGTCTGCAACCACAGATGAACGCTGATAAACACAGATTCCCTGTCAAAAATCTGGTCAGGATCAGCCAATATCTGTGTCGATCTGTGTGGATCTGTGGTTCCACTCTTTGATTTCCAAAAAAGGCGAAACTCCAGTAGATAAACAAAATACTTCGTCAAGCCGAGGAGAAGGAATGGCTTCCAGCAAACAAATAATTGTTGTTCTAGCAGGCTTAGCGTTGTTTATTGGAGGGGCGCTTGGCATCGAGAAAACGGCTACTGCCCAGGCAAATTTCACCTGGCCCGAAATCTCGCTCGCAAATATTACCGGTGGCTTGAACCGGCCGGTTCACATCACCCACGCCGGGGATGGCAGCCAGCGGCTTTTCGTTGTTGAGCAGGCTGGACGAATTCAAATTATCGAGCAAGGGCAAATAAGAAATACGCCTTTCCTGGATATTTCCGACCGCGTGCGCTCCCCAGATTCTGGCGGTGGTTTTGAAGAGGGTCTGCTCAGCGTGGCTTTTCCACCCGGTTATGGCGCCGAGAGAGATTATTTTTACGTCTACTATACCCGGCTGGATGGAGACAACCAGGTATCGCGTTTCTATCTGACCAACAATTCGAATATTGCCGACCCGGATAGCGAAGAACAGATTATTTTATTCAACCATCCCCAACAGCAGAATCACAACGGCGGCCTGCTAACTTTTGGCCCTGATGGCTACCTCTACATCGGTACTGGCGATGGCGGTGGTGCCTTTGATCCGTTCGATAATGCGCAGGATCCTGCCGCTCTGCTGGGCAAAATGCTGCGCATTGACGTGGAATCTTCCGCTTCCCCGCCTCCTGTAGGCGATTACCACATTTACTTCCCCCTGGCTCGGCAGGACTCCTCTCTAACTCACCAATCTTCCAAATATGCTATCCCTGAAACCAACCCGTTTGTCGGGATACCTGGCTACCGGGAAGAGATCTGGGCGATAGGGCTGCGCAATCCCTGGCGTTATTCCTTTGACCGCCTTACCGAGGATCTCTATATTGCCGACGTGGGGCAAAGTGGTTTCGAAGAGGTGAACTTCCAACCTGCAAACAGCGCTGGGGGCGAAAACTATGGTTGGGATTTGATGGAAGGGAACAACTGCTTGATTTCGTCCTGCCAGGGTCTCGACCTGGTTCTTCCCGTCACAGAATACACTCATTCCGTGGGTCATTCCATCACGGGCGGATTCGTCTACCGCGGGACGGAATTCCCCGATTTAGAGGGCATTTACTTCTACGGGGATTTTACTTCCGGCAGAATCTGGGGACTCCAGAATGAAATCATTGCGGATGAGAGAGTATGGGAGTCAA
>DATCIL010000644.1:0-3777 GCA_036507795.1 Anaerolineales bacterium
CGGTCATGCCTCAGGATGAATTTGAACAGGTCGGTACTGCTTATGTGAATGCCGTCCAGGAAACGGCCAGTTGCATCGCAGTGAAAGACCGGCCGCTCGATCCGGTTATCAGACAGGCAAAAAATGAATGGTAAATAGTCAGGGACGCATCCTTTGATTTAATCAAAGCGCTTATAGCAAGATAAAGCGGATCTGGTATCCGCTTTTTTATGTACAGGATGTGCTGTTCGAAAAAGCGGATACTTTGAGGCGTCAATACTGAACAAATAGTACAATACGCGCTTAAGCGTGTACTATTGCATATTCCGGCCCATCATGAACACCTATTCTGGAACATCGTGAACACCCATTCTGGCTCATTGTGAACACTTAGACGTTTTTTCCGGAATCAGTGTTCACCCTCCCGGAATCACTGTTCACGTTGCGCCGGAATTCCTCTCAACGCATTGTTTTTCAACTATTTGCTATCCTCTTTCACTTTTTTTGGGAGGGGCTATGGCAACACAGAGGAATACCATGCGCAAAATCCGCGATATTTTACGATTACGGTTGCTGGGCGGTCTGTCTATCCGCCAGATCAAAGCCAGCACCAAGGCCAGTGTCGGGGCCATTCAAAAGCTGTTGGCGAAAGCGGATGAATTGGGTCTGGGTTGGCCCTTGCCCGAGGCCCTGGATGACCACCAGTTAGCCCAGCTTTTCTACCCCAAAGCAGATCCCTCGGTCTCTGCCCGGCATCACGTCCCGGACTGGTCAGCGCTGCATCAAGAGTTCAAGCACAAGGGCATGACCAAGCAGCTCCTGTGGGAAGAATACACCCAGCAGTACCCCAATCGTTGCTACAGCTATTCGCAGTTCTGTGACCGTTATCGGCACTGGCGGGGGCAGCAAAAACGCTCCCTGCGCCAATTCCACAAGGCCGGTGAAAAATGTTTTGTGGACTACTGTGGGCAGGCAGTCCCCATCATTAATCCCCATACAGGGGAGATAGGCACGGCCCAGATCTTTGTCGGGGTGCTGGGGGCCTCCAACTACACCTACGCCGAGGCCACGTATACGCAATCGCTGCCCGACTGGCTCGGTAGCCATGCGCGCATGTTTACCTTCTTTGGCGGTGTTCCCGAGTTGGTGATCCCCGATAATTTACGCAGTGGGGTGAGCAGAGCTTGCCGTTATGATCCCGATCTGAATGCCAGTTACCAGCAGTTGGCGGAGCACTATCGGGTGGCGGTGGTCCCCGCTCGACCGTATAAACCGAAGGACAAAGCGAAAGCCGAAGTCGCCGTACAAATCGTTGAGCGTTGGATCCTGGCACGCTTGCGTCACCACAGTTTCTTCTCGTTGGCAGAGCTTAACCAGTGTCTTCATGCCTTGCTGGAGGAGCTGAACAAAAAGCCCTTTAAACAATTACCGGGGAACCGCCTGCACGCCTTCGCGCAACTCGACCAACCGGCGTTAAGGCCATTGCCTGTCCATCCCTACCGGTATGTCGCTATCCAGCCGGTGAAGGTTAATATCGACTACCACGTCCAGTATCGACAGCACCATTACTCTGTCCCGCATCAGTACGTGGGCGAAACCCTGGAGCTGCATGCCAGTGACACGCTGGTGACGCTGACCTTCCGCCAGCGCCAGGTGGCTGCCCATCCACGCAGCTATCTGCCCGGCATAACCACGGTCGCGGCGCATATGCCTACGCGGCATCAGCGACACCACCAGTGGTCACCGGGGCGACTCAAAAACTGGGCTAAGGACATCGGGCCCGAGGTGCTGACCTGGGTGGATAGGCAACTGACTACCAAGGCACACCCTGAGCAAGCGTACCGCGTCTGTCTCGGTCTGCTGAGCCTCTCTCGTGAGTACCCGGCGCAACGGCTCAACAGGGCTTGCCATATCGCTAACCGGGAAGGACTGCTGCGCCTGAAACAGATCCAGTCGATCTTGCAAAGCAATCGTGATCAATTACCCGAGCAGCTCAACATGGCGACGGAATTACCCCAGGATCACGAAAACATCCGTGGTCCACACACCTTCCATTAAGCAGAGGAAAATACGATGACGACACACACCATGACACAACTGCGCCAACTCAAACTCGGCGGGATGGCGGCAGCACTGCAAACGCAACTGGAGCAGGTGGGCGCCTATGAGGCACTACCCTTTATCGAGCGACTGGGTTTGCTGCTGGCACACGAAAACCTTGGCCGTGAGCAACGCAAACAAGAGCGCCTCATCCGCCACGCCCGTTTCAAACTCAGCGCCAGTGTGCAGGATATCGACTACCAGCATCCGCGTAACATTACGGCCTCACAGATCGCGCAACTGGCACAGGGCGACTGGATCCAGCGGGCCCAGAATCTGTTGGTGACGGGCCCCTGTGGCAGTGGCAAAACTTACCTGGCGTGTGCCTTGGGTCACCATGCCTGTTTGCATGGCTACCTGGCTCGCTATTACCGATTATCCAGGCTGTTACTGGAGCTGACGCAGGCGAAGGCCGATGGCAGTTACCACCAGCAGCTCAAGCAACTGGCGAAGCTCCAATTACTGATCATCGATGACTGGGGACTGGAGCCATTGACGCCTGCTCATCGCAACGACCTGATGGAAATTATGGACGACCGCCATGGCCATACCGCGACCCTGATCATCAGCCAGCTACCCACTGATCAGTGGTATGCCAGTATCGGCGATAACACCTTGGCAGATGCCATTCTCGACCGTTTGATGCATAACGCCCATCGCCTTCAGCTCAAAGGCGAATCCATGCGAAAACGGATGGCAAACTTGACGGATGGTGGACATCTGGGGTAAAAGTCTAACTTCGTGATGCGTTGAGAGATCAGGTGTTCACGATGAACCGGAATAGGTGTTCACGTTCGCCGGAATACGCATTTTGATCCAGTGAAAGACAAAGACAAAACCCCTACAGTATGGGTCTTGAACCCCAGCGAACTCAATAGTCTCTCGCAAATCACTGGACTACCCAATACTTGGACGAGAAGAGATCAAAAGGATCAGGACACGAGACTGGATATAAATACTCATCCAGGCATTGAACATTTTCGATTAGCGTTTCATCCGCAATCAGAATGGTGTAAACCGAACATCAACACCGACATTGTGCAACTGCCGATCGCTGTACCGACAGTTATGCTGGACGCCAGAATGTATGCACAACAAAGCTGCTTCATAGTCTACGGAACGGATCCCAACAACCTTTCGACAATTCAGGACCGTTTTGCCGATAAAGCCCGCCCGTTTCTATACAAGTACCAAATAGACCCGACACGAGGCAGTACAGTATTCGAGCAACTTAGAAAGCTCGGAATGACGTTTACGTCGGTCTACCCAGACCTTGAAGGCTTTTCTAGGGAACTCAAGTATCGGTTTTCAAACGACCATGTCACATAACAACATGCTCGAACTGACGCCGGGAAACATCTTAGCTCATACGGTAAATCCCTCTGCCGGCGCAGTTCAGCACAAACGTTATTGGTCAACAGTTGAAGATTCGACATACAGGGAGTAAATTTACAAATATGAGTACTATAAACTTCACGGAATTACTTGAATTACCCATTAATGAGAGACTTCGCCTGGTTTCAGCTCTCTGGGATAGTATTTCCGAGGATCCAAATTCCTTGAAGCTCACAGATTCAGAAAGGAAACTTCTAGATGAACGCATGGAGGCTTATATGAAAAACCCTACTGAAGGCAAGCCTTGGTCAGAGATTAAATCCGAATTGCTTTCGCGTTAAATGACGCAAAAACTCATTATTC
>DATCIL010000645.1:0-1023 GCA_036507795.1 Anaerolineales bacterium
AGTTCGCCATCTACCTCTTGGAACAATTTGGACCGAGGTTTATCAAGGACCTGGTCAACAACCCGAATCCGGGCGTGCTGAGCATCCAACAAGAGCTGGACAAATTGCCCGAGGTCCGCCGGTTTGAGGACGTGTATGCGAACTGGCTGGTTGCGAACCTGCTGGACCAACCGGACTTGCTCGAAGGTCAATTTGGCTATCAGGAATACCAGTCCTTACTTCCCGCTAGAGAAGTGATCAGATCCTTCCGCGGCCAGCCGCTCGAAGGTCGCTTACCGCCTTACGGCGCCAGGTATTACGAGGTGCGGTCGGAAGGACCCGTGAAGGTTTCCTTCCGTGGAGAGGACCTGGCGCCGCTCACTGCCATTGACCCCGCAAGCGGCAATCATGCCTGGTACTTCAATCGCGGCGATAACAGCGCCTTCAGCCTGACGCGGACCTTTGATCTGACGAATTTAGGGGCAGCCACGCTAAATTATAAGATCTGGCACGAACTGGATGAGTTCTACGATTACGCCTATCTGGAAGTATCGGCAGATGGAGGTCAGAGCTGGAGCATTTTGAAAACCGAGCACGGCACTGAGCAAAATCCGTACGATCAGGCATATGGAGCCGGTTACACGGGACGGGCGATGGATTGGCTCCCTGAGTCGGTCGATCTCACACCCTACGCGGGTAAGCCCATACAAATAAGGTTTGAAGTGTTGACTGACTTCACCATCAACCGGGATGGCGTGGTAATTGATGATATCGAAATTCCGGAATTGGGCTATTTCGATGGCGCAGAGGATAGTAGCGGGGGTTGGGAAGCGCGCGGGTTCATCCGCGGTTCGAATTTTGTCCCGGTGGAATGGGTTATCTGGTTGATAAAATTGGGTAATTCAATCGAGATTGACAGAATCGAGGTGATACCGGGTGAAACGGTCGAATTCGAGATTCTGGGATTGGGCGAGGAAATCCCCTTTGCGGCCGTGGCGGTGTCTCCGACGGCGCTGCAAACGACTTCCGAGGTGAATTATGAGC
>DATCIL010000646.1:0-4761 GCA_036507795.1 Anaerolineales bacterium
GACCGGAAGAGCAAACGCCAAGAGGTGGAGACGACCCTGCCTTTGTTGAAGCAGTTGAAAATACCGCCGGCATGGTTTGGGACCAGGCTGCCCAGGCTCTGGCAGCTGCCTACGACCTGCACATTGTCAATGTCGCCTGGGAGGACACGGGCCGCTACTACAACTCTGCCGTCGGCCCCAATATCTCGGATGTCACCATCCAGGTGCAGCACCGGGACCCGGTCAGCGGCGAATATCGCCTCACGCTGATGCCGGTGATCCGCTACCCGAATTTCACAGATCTTACCGCGGATATCTCACCGGACCAATTTTACCTTTTAGTCGGTAACGAAAACGGGGAGGAACTGCACCGAGTCAATTTGCGGGAGTACCTGGCTGATTTCCGGCGCTACCTGCACGAGCCGGGCTCCTGGTCGGGCCGGCGATCCTCGCTGTTGGCCGAACGGGATACGCATGTGCTGGTCAGCGCACAGGCGGCATTCCTGCCCATCCCGCCAGAGGGTAAAGCAGAGTTTAACCCGGTAATCTTCAATTACCAGTCCTACCAGGGCGACCCGGCTGTTTTGACGATCGTCGCCACGCGCGAGGGCACCAGCGCTACTATCATCGATAATGTACGGGACGCCTTTCCCGCCGGGTTTTCCTGGGGGCAGCGGCTTTTCTTCAACCAGAACGGGGAGAGAGCCAGTTTTACTGGAGAAAGGCTGGGTGATTTCTTAGAAGGGAACCATTCAGGGCCGAGCGAAGGTCCGCATGCCGCCGGAGAGAGCGGTCTCAATATGGTGCTGCTGATCCAGGTGCCGCTGAAGCAGAAGCATCCCATGGAAGCCATGTTTGGGGCGGTCATGGAAGAAGCCGCAGGAGCTCCGATGATGGCGGCCAAATCCGACGTCGAAGCGGCGGTGATCGGTCACGGGGAAGTTGAAGGACCCTTCACCGAGATCGATGGACTGGCCATCGAACGGGATGAACGCTTTCCTATCCGCGTTACTGTGCAATTTTACAAAGCAACCAGCAGCGGGGTCGTCGCTGACGCGGATATGGCAGAAATCGCCGATCAAATCCAAAGAGTGTATGAAGACGCCGACTACGTGGGCAGCCTGGTGGTGGGTGGACCTTCCGATCGGCCAACCGAATACGATGGCGCTAAAGAGCAGCCGCCGGGTTGGTGGGAGGCGTTCTGGAAACGTTTTGAGGACAACACCGGATTGAGCCCGCAGGAAGCAATGGATTTGCTGCGCTCGCTGAAGCTGCACGCTGGACGCTGGTTGGTTATACCCAGATAAAGACCGACACCGGAGCATTTCTCAAGCGGCAAACAGCGTGGAGGTCTCATCCTGGAGCAGAACGTACAGGGTGTAAGCGCCCAATAGGGTTCCCACGGGGAAGCCCGGCAGGTTGATAATGCCCAGGATCAAAGCGAGGATGCGCGCCCAATTGCGGTAGCCGAGCAGCCCGAGGCCGGCAATGATTCCTGGAGCCGATACCAGCAATAGAATCCCGCTCACAATTGTCGCTACCAGACCGGTAATGGCTATCGCTTCTTCGTCGCCAGAGATCAGGCCGCCGCCGAATACGGCTACGAAGACAACAAAGGCCAACAGCAGGCCGATAGCTCCCAGCACGATGTAGAGCCATCCTAAAACTTTCACATGGGTTTGCATTGGACGCACCTCGTATTCTGCAATTCGGCTGTGCTCTGGCGCGGCTTCTTCAATTTGCGTTGGAGCTTCCTGCGCCACAACCGGCTCGGCTTCGGGAACAACTTCGAGCTCCTGCTCTACGGCTGCTGTCGGCGCAACTTCAAGGTCAGCTGGCGAGGCTGGACGCTCTTCTAGAGCACCAGCTGTGCCGAGCATCACCCGGGCGAATTTTCCCGAGACCCAGGCCAGCCCATTCAAGACGTGCAGCGAGATGAACAGCAGCGGGATGCCGATCAAGAAGGCCAGCAAGGCATCTCCTAATGTATCGATCACCCAGACACTGTTCCACGTGAACCAGACCTGCGGCTGGACGATGCTGTACGTCAAGGGAGCCGTCAGGAATACCCCCGTGAGGGCGGCGGCAACGACCAGCGCCACGAAAGAAATAATGCCCAGGGGGAACTTGGCGAAAAGGTAAACCAGGCTGGTCCAGGTAGCCGGATTAGCCAGGTAAGCGATGAAGCCATTCCAGCTGATCGTGCTTTCCGCCGGGCGGTCCCGTAAGCGGGGCGGCGTCATCGGGGGAATCTCCTCACGCAGCAGCCAGATAGCCAGCTGGCGCTCAAAAGCCCCGAAGGCGATCCAGCCGGCGAACACGATGAGCAGGATAAAGATGCCGACCAGAATGATCAGCAGGGAAAATCCCAAGGAAAAACCGACGATCAGGAAGATGAAATAAAACAGCCCGAGCGGGAATGCCAGAAGCAGGTACAGCAGGTTCAGGTAGGTGCTGCTCCTGGCGATGACCCCGAAAAATCTTCTTAGATAATCGCCTGTCTGGTTCACGTTCTACCGCCTTTCTCTCTCCACATTTTCCCGAGCAGAATCTACTCGGTTTCCACTTTCTCGATGACGATGGTCAGATTGGCAGCCAGGGCGGCAATGGCGCCGATGGCAGCCCAGACCGGCAATAGCACCGCCCCCACCACTCCTACCGTCATAGGGATCTCGATTAGCGTCTTTCCCTCCTCGTTCTTAAGCGTGATGCGGCGGATATTGCCCTCGTGAACCAGTTCTTTGATTGTAGCGACGACCTGTTCGCCGGTGACCTGGTATTCCTCGCTGCGGACCTTTTCGGTTTGTTCGGTAGCCATTTTACATTCTCCTTTCTAGTCGTCAATTGATTCTCATTCTCACTATAAGTATACGCAGAAATGCGTTTCAAGTTGCATCAATCCTTTGAAGAGGAACCGCGTAGGAGCGAAGGACGGCAAGTTTCGCGAAGGATAATCAGAAAATCTATATATGATGATAGAATTTCTCCAAAGTTAGTCAGAAAACTCAAATATGCGCATCCTTATTCTGGGCGGTACGCGCCTGACCGGTCCTCATGTCGTCCACGAGTTGGCACAAGCCGGCCATGAGGTTACTGTATTTCATAGGGGCCAGACGGAAGCTGCTCTGACCAGCTCTGCCAGGCATATGCACGGAGATCGCGGCGAGATCCAGCGTTTCGTGGCGGAGTTCAAGCGCATCTCGCCGGACGCTGTCATCGACATGCTGGCCTTCACCGGGCAGGACGCCGAGCTGCTCATGCAGACCTTCAAAGGTATGGCCGGGCGCGTGGTGGTAGCCAGTAGCATCGACGTATATCGGGCTTTCGGCCGGCTACACGGTACGGAACTCGGCGCGCCAGATCCAGTCCCATTAACGGAGGAAGCGCCTCTACGATCAAAACTTTCTGTTCAGGGCGAGGCATATGAGAAGCGTTGGGTAGAGGAGGTCGTTTTAAACGACCCCGATTTGCCGGGGACGGCGCTGCGCCTGCCAGCCATCTACGGACCCGGAGACTACCGGCCATACTATTATTTGAAAAGGATGAGCGATGGCAGGCCCTTTATCCTGCTGGATGAGAGGCTGGCGCGGTGGCAGTTCTCGCGGGGCTATGCCGAAAATGTAGCTCATGCAATTGTCCTGGCCGCGATAAATCCGAGAGCCACTGGCAGGATCTATAACGTAGCGGATGAGCCAACCCTAACCCAGATTGAGTGGATCGAGCTGATCGCCCGAGCAGCTGGCTGGGATGGGGAGATTCTGACAGCGCCGCGATCCCGGCTTCCCGATCATCTCGTCCGCAAGGAAAATCTGGAGCAACATTGGGTCGTGGATACCAGCCGGATTCGAGAGGAGCTGGGATTTGCCGAGCGGATCGATGCAGCAGAGGCCATGCGGCGTACCCTTGACTGGATCCAGATGAACCCGTTGGATCCCGATGAAGAGCAGAGACTCTTCGACCCGCAGGAGTACAATTACCCTGCCGAGGATGAGGCGCTAAGGAACTTAGAGGAGGATTAGACTATGGACACAACCCTCGTGGAGCTCTTCCGGCACAACCAGTGGGCAAATCTGCGCCTGCTCGAAGCCTGTTCGGACCTGACCGAAAAGCAGTTAGACGCCAGCGTGGCCGGGACGTATGGGCGCATCGCCGACACGCTGGTGCACATCCTGGCGGTGGAAGAGCGTTACGTGACTCAGCTAACGGGCAACGCGCCCGAGCGGTCGCTGCGCGAGAGCGCAGGCTTCCCCGGTCTCGAGGAGCTACACGCTCGCGCTCAGAGCAGCGGGGAATCGCTGATCAAAATCGCGGAACGGGATCCATTCGCCGAAGTGCTGCATGGAAGCTACCAGGAAGAACCTTACTCAATCCGCGCTGTCGTGCCACTGGTGCAAGCTATCCACCATGCCACCGAACACCGCACCCAGGTGTTGACGATCCTGAGCCAGCAGGGTATCGAGCCGCCGGACCTCTCTGGCTGGGCTTTCGGAGATGCGATGGGGTATTAATAACTCCCATATGGATAACGATTTGAGAAATCGACTCCGTGAGACCTATAACCGCCATGCACAGGCGCGCGAGGCCAGCGCACCTCAACCGTGGAAGTTAGAAGAGCGGCTTAACTTCCTGAAGCTCGTCCAACAAGAAGAGAAACAGAACTTACTGGAGATCGGCGCAGGGCCGGGCCGGGATGGCAAATTCTTTCAAGATCACGGCCTGGAGGTGATTTGTATCGACCTCGCGCCGGAGATGGTGCAGCTGTGCCGGCAAAAGGGTCTGAAA
>DATCIL010000647.1:0-1050 GCA_036507795.1 Anaerolineales bacterium
TCCAGTTCATAGCCCTCAATTTGCAGGCGTCTGCCCTCCATCAATCCGATTCCTAGATAGACTGCATCAAAATCTTGCCGCAGTTCGGTCAGTGTGATGTCTTCTCCAATTCGCGTGTTGTAGCGGATCTGCACGCCCAGGGCAAGTATGGATTCCACTTCCTCGTCCATCGCTTCCCAATCTACCCGGTAGATTGGCACGCCCAGGCGCATCATCCCGCCGGACTTCGGTCCGGCTTCGAACATGGTCACCTGGTGTCCGAGCAGGGCCAGATCATGAGCTGCGGATAATCCGGACGGCCCTGCTCCTACGATTGCCACTCGACCGCTTTTTCTGCCCGGCTGGCGCGCCAGCGCTTGCAGGTTTTCACGCGACCAGCGCGCCGTGGAGAGATCTCTCTCTGGTTCGCCGGAAGCCACCCCGAACACGAAGGGTATCGTAGCCGCTGGTTTTCCCATTGGAAATGCTGGCGGCAGTCTGCGCTTTGCCTCGGGCCCGAAGCGCTCGGTTAAAACCCTCTTGAGGGGCCGGATCGCCACCGGCTCGTAATCCGGTCCCACATCGCCGCGCCGGCAGGCCGCCTCACAGGGCGCGCCGCAGATCCGGCCGCAAATTGTTGCCAGCGGGTTCGGGCTACGTGCGATCTGGTAGCCCTGTTCCAGATCTCCTCTGGCGATCGCTTGCAGGTAGCCGCGTGCATCGGTCAGTACCGGGCAGGCCGCCTGGCACTTGACCATCTGGCGATAATATTCGCTATCTGGAACTTGAACAAAGTATTTTTGTTCAGTCACATTCACCCTTCCAATCTTCCAGCCAATTTGCTTGCTCTCACCAATCGGTATCGGCAGCCAATACGCATCCAGAAGTACGGAATACGAAATACGCAACACGCAACACGCAATACGCACTACGCACTACGCACTACGCTTCCCAGGTTACCATGAAGTCTGCCAGAGCTGAATCCCTCACAGCAAGCTCCAGGAATGAAAAAAGAGCGATCCTCAGACCGCTCCCTTTAATAAAAGAATTAGTTCTTAAGTTGGCTATACC
>DATCIL010000648.1:0-18340 GCA_036507795.1 Anaerolineales bacterium
CACCTGATCGCCCTCTCCTATTTTATGTTTGGCGACAACGATTTCAGCGCCCGCATCCCGTTTGCCCTGGCCAGCATCGCCACCATCGCCTTCCTGTGGAACTATCGCCGCTACCTGGGGCGCGCCGGGGCGCTGGTGGCTGCCTTTCTCTTATTGATCTCCCCGTATATGCTGTATTACGGGCGCTACGTCCGCAACGAAGCTCTGGTGGCGCTGTTTGGCGTGATGACATTGTGGGCTATCCTGCGCTATCTGGAAACCGGCCGGCCGCGCTACATGTATTGGCTCACCGCCGCCTCCATCCTGCATTTCATTGCCAAGGAGACGGCTTTTATCTACACGGCTCAGGCATTGATCTTCCTGGCAGTCTTTTTCATCATCCGCGTCTTTCGCGCGCCCTGGACCCGGCCAGAAGACCGGCGGCGTTTCATGGCTGCCCTGATCGTGGCGGTGATCCCCCTGGTAGCAGTGGCCGGATTTGGGCTGCTCCATCTCAACGAGGACGCGGCCAGCGCCACCGAAACCGCCGAACCGGCCGTTCCGGGGCAGGAGCTTCCCCTGGTCGAGCCAGGCCTTTCGTTCTCTCCGGTCCTGATCCTCCTGCCGGTGGCCGTGCTGGCCCTGCTGGGAGCCGCTTACTTCCTGGCACGCGGCTACACCTTACCCCGCCTGCGCAGCGAGCGCTCCCTCGACTTGCTGGTCCTGCTTGGCACGCTGGTCTTGCCCATGCTGGCGCCCTTCCCGATCAAGTTCCTCGGCTGGGATCCAACCGATTACTCCTACCAGGGCATGCTGCGGACGGCCCTATTCCTTGCCCCGCTTGGTCTGGCCGCCGCAGGAATTGGTTGGTGGTGGCAAGGACGGCTGTGGCTGGGGAATGCGGCCCTATTCTATGGCGTGTTTACGCTCTTCTATACCACTTTCTTCACCAACGGCAACGGTTTCTTCACGGGTCTGGTGGGTGGGCTGGGGTACTGGCTCAACCAGCAGGCCGTGCATCGCGGCGAACAGCCCTGGTACTACTACATCTTCCTGCAAGTACCCGTATATGAGTATCTGCCAGCGCTGGGCAGCCTGGTAGCGGTCTATTTGGGCTTGCGCGGTCAGGCCAACCCTTCCTCCAATCCGGCCGATAATCCAGCCAATGGGCCCGTGCTCGAAGTTGAGGAGACAGCCACCTGGCAGGCACTGGTCGACGGCGCTCCAGAGGACAGTGGCGCGGCCGCGCCGGGTTCCCGCCTGGCCATCACGCTCATCGGTTTCTGGATTATCTCCAGCATCTTCGCCTACACCTACGCCGGGGAAAAGATGCCCTGGCTGACCGTGCACATCGCCCTTCCCATGATATTAATGGCGTGATGGGGGATCGGCCGGCTTATCGAAACGATAGACTGGCAGGCGTTTCGGGCTCGCCGCGGCATGCTGGTCGTCGCCCTGCTGCCGGTGTTCTTCCTCAGCCTGGTGGCCGCGTTCGGTTCGCTGTTGGGCACCAATCCACCATTCCAGGGGCAGGAGCTGGCCCAGTTGCAGGCCACCAGCACTTTCATCAGCGCGCTGCTGGCGGCGATCCTCAGCGGCTGGGGATTGGCCCGCCTGATGAAAGCCTGGCAGAGCGGACAGATCAGCCGCGTCTTCACCCTCACGTCTCTGGGGCTGCTGGCCGTGCTCACCGTGAGAGCCGCTTTCATGGCCGCCTACATAAACTACGACAATGCTAAGGAGTATTTGGTCTACGCCCATTCGGGCCCCGGTTCAAAGCAGGTACTCTCGGTGGTGGAAGATCTCTCCCGGCGCACTACAGACGGTCTCGCTATGCAAGTAGCTTACGATGATAAGACTACCTACCCCTTCTGGTGGTATTTTCGAAATTTTAGCAACCAGCGTTACTATGGAGCAAATCCTACGCGGGATTTGCGGGAAGTTCCGGTTATCCTGGTCGGTGTTCAGAATTATGGCGCCATCGAACCCGTCGTAGGGGAAGCGTTCTATATGTTCGAGTATATCCGGATGTGGTGGCCCGACCAGGGCTATTTTGGATTGACCACTGAAGGTATCTGGAACGCCCTCACCGACGCGCGATGGCGCGAAGCGATCCTGCAAATCTGGCTCAACCGGGATTACACCCTTTACGGCGAGCTGATCGGCAAGGATCTCAGCCTGCCTAACTGGTCGCCTTCCGACGGCATGCGCATGTACGTGCGCAAAGATACGGCCGCCAATCTGTGGAATTACGGCGTCGGTCCCTCTGCGGAAGAGGTCATTGCCGACCCGTATGAAGGCAAAGAAGCAGATCTGAGCGCTGATATCGTCCTGGGAGCGACCGGTTCAGGCGCCGCTCAGTTTAACCGGCCACGTGACCTGGTAGTTGCGCCCGATGGCAGCATGTACGTTTCCGATACAGACAACCACCGCATTCAGCATATCACCCGGGATGGCAGCGTGCTGCACACCTGGGGCAGCTTCGCCGACATCGCCCAGGGTGAGGCGCCCGGCGGCACCTTCAACCAGCCCTGGGGGATCGCCCTTGGGCCGGATGGCTCGGTCTACGTCGCCGACCTGTGGAACCACCGCATCCAGAAATTTACCGCAGAAGGTGAATTTATCAGCATGTGGGGTTACTTCGGCCAGGCCGAGACGCCGACAGCTTTCTGGGGACCGCGGGACGTGGAAGTCGACTCCCAAGGACGGGTCCTGATCAGCGACACCGGAAACAAGCGCATCGTCATCTTCGACGGGGACGGCAACTACATCGCCCAGTTCGGCGATGAAGGCTTCGGCCCTGGCCAGTTTTCCGAACCGGTGGGATTGGCTCTGGACGAGCAGGACAACTTGTACGTCGCCGATACCTGGAACCAGCGCATCCAGGTGTTTGCCCCCGATGGGTCCGGCAGCTATACGCCCCAGACCTCCAGAGATGTGTTCGCGTGGTTCGGCCAATCCCTGGATAACAAGCCTTTTCTCGCAGCCGGAGCCGACGGCCAACTCTTCGCCAGCGACCCGGAAGGCAACCGCATTCTCGAGTTCACAGCCGAGGGCGACATCGTCCGCTACTGGGGAGATTTCGGCCTTGGCCCGGACGGGTTCGATCTCGTGGGTTCGGTGGCCGTTGACCCTCAAGGGGGAGTATGGGTAACCGACGCCGGGAACGGACGGCTGATGCATTTTACCCTGCCTTCCGAGCCATAGTATAATCACCTTGCAGCGCGCATTGCGATTTAATTCAAAAATAATAATGGGGAGCCATTTTGCATGAAACTTCACGAATATCAGTCAAAGAAGTACTTTTCCAACTTTGAAATTCCAATCCCCAAGGGACGAGTAGCGGCCACTGCAAACGAAGCGAAACAAATCGCTCAAGAATTAGGTGGCCGCGTTGTTGTTAAAGCACAGGTGCTGGTCGGCGGGCGCGGCAAGGCGGGCGGCATCCGCCTGGCGAAAACCCCGCAGGAGGCGGAGGACAAAGCCGCCCAGATACTGGCCATGGAAATCAAGGGCTTGCCGGTGCGCAAAGTCCTGGTCGATGAAGCTGCCGACATTGAAACGGAAATATACCTTGGAATCACCAACGACCGGGCGGCGCGCAAACCGGTCATGATGGCGTCCGCGGCCGGCGGGGTAGATATCGAAGAGGTGGCGCGTGAGACGCCTGAGAATATCATCCGGGTGCACGTCGATATGCTCCTGGGATTGCGCGACTACCAGGCCAGAGATCTGGCAGCCGGGATCGACCTGCGGCGGGATACCTGGCGTGATTTTGCCAGGATCGCTCACGGTCTCTGGGATGCCTATGTGGCGAGCGACGCCACGCTGGCAGAGATTAACCCGCTGGTGGTCACTTCTCAAGGCCGGCTGCTGGCCGTCGACGGCAAAATGGTCATCGACGATAATGCGCTTTTCCGCCATCCCGATTTAGCCGAGATGCGTGACCTGGACGTCGAAGAAGCGGCCGAGACAGAGGCCCGCAAGTATGGTCTTTCATATATTAAATTAGACGGCGAAATCGGCTGCATGGTAAATGGCGCCGGGCTTGCCATGGCGACCATGGACATCATCAAACTGTTCGGCGGCGAGCCGGCGAACTTTTTAGATATCGGCGGCGGCGCCGGGGCGGAGAAAGTCGCAGCCGCCCTGCGCATCATCCTTCAAGACCCCAACGTCAAAGCCATCCTTTTTAATATATTCGGAGGCATCACCCGAGGTGATGAGGTGGCCCGCGGCATCCTGTCCGCGCTTAAGGAGGTTCAAAGCGAGGTTCCCATGGTCGCCCGCATCGTGGGCACCAACGCCGAAGAAGGCCGCCAGATCCTGACAAACGCGGATATGATTACTGCGGAAACCCTGGCCGAGGCAGCCAAGAAAGCAGTGGCGGCTGCAAAGGGAGAAAAAGTACAATGAGCATACTGGTTGACAAAAATACACGCCTGCTGGTCCAGGGCATCACCGGCAATGAAGGACTCTTCCATACAGAACAAATGGCAGCCTTCAGCACCAACATTGTCGCCGGGGTGACCCCTGGGAAAGGCGGCGAGTGGGTTCTGGATGGCAAGATCCCAGTCTTCGATTCGGTGAGATTCGCTATTGAGGCCCGCGGCGCGAACACCACCGTGATCTTCGTTCCCGCTCGTTTTGCAACCGATGCAATCTTCGAAGCGGCCGATGCAGGGATCCAATTAATCGTGTGCATCACGGAGGGCATTCCCGTCCAGGACATGATGCGCGTACGCAACTACCTGGATCAGAAAGGCGTCCGCCTGGTTGGTCCGAACTGTCCGGGGGTACTGACACCCGGAGAATCTAAAGTCGGCATCATCCCAGGAGATATCGCCATACCGGGCGAGGTAGGTGTTGTTTCTCGGTCAGGTACCCTGACTTATGAAGTGCTCTACGCCCTCAAGGAGTCTGGCATTGGGGCAAGCACGTGCGTGGGCATCGGCGGCGATCCGATCAACGGTACCAGCTTTATCGATGCCCTCAGTATGTTCGAGGCCGACCCGCATACCGAGAAAATCGTTCTGATCGGCGAAATTGGTGGGACGGATGAAGAAAGAGCCGCCGAGTATATTGCTGACCACATGACCAAACCGGCGGTCGCTTTCGTCGCCGGGCGCACGGCGCCACCGGGCAAACGCATGGGACACGCCGGCGCCATTGTGGAAGGCGGCACCGGACAGGCGATCGATAAGATCCGGGCTTTTGAGAGAGTCGGCGTGCGCGTCGCCGCGCATCCCGAAGAGATTCCGGAATTATTGTAGTTAAACAAGGCGCAGCGTTTTGCGGGCACTTATTGCTCGCAGAACGCTGTGCATGATGCTCAATCCGTAAGATGATGGGCGTTAATTGACGTCTACTACCGAAATACTAATCCTGACAAAACCGCCCAGCTGGTTTGCCTGCATATTAATCGTTATGCGATCACCCTCGGCATTCTCCCGCAGCATGGTAGCCATGGAGCCGACGGCCGCGTCAGGCGAATTGGTCTGCTCCCATCCAAGCCTGGCCAGTTCTTCCATATAGAACTCAACGGCGGTTTCAATATCCGCATCGACCTCGTAAGTAACGTTCCCACCACCCCCCCTGATTTGCAGCTGCCTGGCTCCTTCCATGATGGGAACGTCCTCCCTGAGGCCCTCCGGTCCCGTCGCTGGCGGATCGGTTTCACCGGTCTCACCCGTTTCTCCGGCATCCCCAGTTTCCTGATCGGGCGTTGTTGGTGGGGGCTGTTCGGCAACCGCAGTAGGCGCTTCCACCTCCAGTTCTGGCGTGGAGGCTGAACCTGGAGAACAGGCGGCAACGACCAATGCCACAAACAGCAACGTTCCCCAAAGAATGTAAAAATTACTCCTCATCAAACCATCTCCTCCTTTAACTGTTCTCGGTTTCGACCGGCTCAGGACAGCGCCCTTCGACATCTCAGTGGAGCATCCAACCGGCGAACCGGGCACCAACGAGGGTTTCAGCAAGATCAGCCGGCGTTTGGTCTGCAATTTGACAGTACAGACCAGGTACCCTCAAAGTAAATATAAACGGCTTGATGTTTATTGTCAACCAGAATCGAAAAAATTAATAGCCTCCCCAGACAGGAAGAAGCACGAAAGGCGCGGTGGCCCGCGCCTTCGTCTCGTTTCAATCGGGATCAAATCTAATTAATGCTACTTCATGTGAGTTTCAATATATTGAACCGCTTCGCCCACCGTGTTGATATTCTGCGCGTCTTCGTCCGAGATCTCGCCGCCAAACTTATCTTCAAAAGCCATTATCAGTTCGACAAGATCTAAAGAATCGGCCTCGAGTTCTTCCCGGAAACTTGCTGACTGGGTAACCTTGTCCTCATCCACGCCCAGCAAATCAACGATAATTGCTCTGACTTCTTCAAATGTATCCGCCATAGGGAATCCTCCTCCTTACATTGTTATCGCCATATCTGATCAATTGTAACCCTGCCCTCTGATCTGTCAAGACTTTTCCATTCGCTTCCCCGGCTGCCGAGCAACCCGAAGGGTTGCCAGCGACCGGGAAGCTAAAGGCAAACAAGCGTTTTCGTTGACAGGGCAGAATCGGGCTGGTAAGATTATTCAAACTTCAGGAACACCCATCCATGCCAAAAGTTACGCCCACCGGGTCACGAAAAGCAGATCACATCCGCATCAACCTGGAAGAAGAGGTCCGTTCAGGTTTGACCACCGGGTTGCAACGATACCATTTCGTCCACCAAGCGCTTCCCGAACTCGACCTCGCCGATGTCGATCTCAGCCTGACCGTGTTTGAAAAAATGCTGCGTGCACCCCTTCTGATCTCTTCGATGACCGGCGGCACCGGCCAGGCCCGGCAAATTAACCAGGCACTGGCGACCGCTGCCCAGGAGACCGGCATCGCTATGGGCCTCGGCTCCCAACGCGCCGCAATCGAACAGCCCGACCTGGCTGCCACTTTCCGGGTTCGCCAGGTAGCTCCCGACATTCTGCTTTTTGCAAACCTGGGCGCCGTACAGCTCAATTACGGTTATGGTGTAGAACAGTGCCAGATGGCTGTGGACATGATTGAAGCCGATGCCTTGATTCTTCACCTGAACGCCTTGCAGGAGGCGGTTCAACCAGAAGGCGATACAGACTTCTCCGGTTTACTTCAAAAAATTGAAACTGTTTGCCGGTCGTTATCTGTACCCGTAATTGCGAAAGAGGTTGGTTGGGGGATTTCAAAGCGCGCGGCGCGGCAGCTGGCCGAAGCGGGAGTTGCCGCAATCGACGTGGCCGGGGCGGGAGGCACGTCGTGGACTCAAGTCGAGATGCATCGCGCAAAAAACGAGAGCGAGGCCCGATTAGCGGCGGCCTTTATCGACTGGGGGATTCCCACGGCTCAAGCGATCCTGAACGTAAAGGAATCTGCGCCAGACGTGTCTATCTTTGCTTCTGGCGGCCTGCGCGACGGGCTAGACATTGCCAAATGCATCGCCTTGGGCGCCACCCTGGGCGGAATGGCAAGCCCATTCTTAAAGGCGGCGGTCCGTTCCATTGAGGATACCATCCAGGCGATTAACGAAATCCGCCGCCAGATGCAGGTTTGCATGTTTGCGACCGGCGCCGGCGATCTCGAAAATTTAAGAAAGGCAGAGCTAAATATCAACTGATGAGTTTAAACAAGCTGGCTCCCCGCTATCGCCAGGCCGTTGAAGAGGAACTCCGGCAGGTTGTCTCCCTGGTAAACGGGAAGGGCTGCGAGCAGCTTCACAACATGCTGGCTTACCACATGGGCTGGGAAGGAGAAAACGCCGGAGAGGAAGCGCAGGGCAAACGCATCCGGCCCCTGTTAGTCCTGCTCACCTGCGCCTCGGCGGGGGGGCAGTGGCCGCATGCCCTGCCGGCAGCAGCTGCGGTGGAATTAGTGCACAATTTCTCATTGATCCACGACGATATCGAGGACCAGAGCCCTCTGCGCCGAGGCCGGCCAACGGTGTGGAGCCGGTGGGGCGTGGCCCAGGCGATCAACGCTGGCGACGCCATGTTTACCCTAGCGCACCTGTCGATGCTGCGCCTGGATAAAGTAACCAGCGCTTCCGTCGCCGTTGAGGCCTGCCGCCTGATCAACACTACCAGCCTGCGCCTCACGCAGGGCCAGCACCTGGATCTGGCGTATGAATCCCAGGCAGGCCTTTCCTCAGACGCTTATTGGTCGATGGTTCATGGTAAAACTGCCGCCCTTCTGGCAGCCAGCACAGAACTGGGCGCATTGGTGGCAGGAGCCAGGCAAGAACGCCGGGAGGCCTTCAGCGAGTTCGGAGCTGCCTTAGGTTTGGCCTTCCAGGCCAAGGACGACCTGTTGGGAATCTGGGGGGACGTGGCTCTGACAGGCAAATCGACCGACAGCGACCTGCTCTCCGGCAAGAAATCTCTGCCGATCATCTTTGGACTCAGCCATGATGGCGCATTTGCCAAACGCTGGTCGCAGGGTTCGATTTTCGCGGCAGAAATTCCCACGCTTGCCGCCCAATTAGAGCGAGAAGGCGCGCGAGATTACACCCAGCGAACCGCCAACCGGCTCACAGAACAGGCCTTAGCCTCCCTGAAGACCGCCGGGCCGCAAGGCGAGGCGGGGGAAGCCCTGGTTGAACTGACCAACAAACTCTTGAGTCGTCAAGTTTGAAAGAAGAAACGGCAAAGGCGGGATGAATTTTAATTAATAAATCGCATGAAGACCTGGTTCCCTAACAGTCTTCCTCCAGAAGTAAGGCGCAGCCTGTCATCATCGTTACCAGCCCACTCCAATAGCGCGATTGACTGCAATTCGCGGATCTCCCGTCCGTATTTTTCTTCGAGGTTTATGCCAAAGCGATCTTTGAAAGCTGCTTTTGAAACCCCCTCCTGGGTCAATCTTAACCCCATCATCAACGTTTCCCCCATTTCAGTCTGCTTGTCGATGAGCTGAAAGTTTGCCGTCGCCGGCGTCCTGGGAAACTGCCGGGCGCGCCCGTTCTGCAGGCGCTGAATGTAAGCTGCCGGGGACAAGACGTTGGCCGTGCGCGCCCCGCCAGCGTACCCGTGGGCGCCAGCTCCCAGCCCCAAATAAGGCAAGTTGCGCCAATACTGCAAATTGTGCCGGCAGCGCAGGTCAGCTCCCGCTCGTCTGCTGCCCGCCCAATTTGAAATCTCGTACTGTGGATAGCCGCTTTCTGCCAGGTATTCATCCGCCCACTCGTACATCTCCGCCGCCAGATCCCCATCGGGCTCGGAAAGCAAACCCTTTGCCACCCAGCTCTGCATGGGAGTGCCATGCTCCAGCGTCAGAGCGTAGAGCGATAAGTGCTCCGGCTGCAGGCTGACCGCCAGCCTCAAGTTTTGCTGCCAGCTGTATAGGGTCTGGTAAGGCAATCCGAAGATTAAGTCCAGGCTGAGGTTTTCAAAGCCCGCCTGGCGGGACCAGGCTACGGCATTGGCCACATCGCCATAATCATGGCCACGTTCCAGCAGCGCCAATTCATCCGGGTTAGCGGACTGCATTCCCAGACTCAACCGCGTGATCCCTGAACTATGCAGTTCGCGCAGATAGCCGGGGGATAATGTGCCCGGATTGGCTTCCAGGGTGATTTCTGCCTTAGATTGAAGTTCAAAGTGATCGTCCAAGCTACCTAAGATGCGCTGCAGATGCGCGGCCGGTAAGAGCGAAGGCGTTCCGCCTCCGAAGAAGACGGTGCCTACCTGAGGAGGCTGATCTGCAGCAGCCGCCAGCAGTTCAATCTCGCGGCACAAGGCTGACACGTACGCCGGGATCAAGTCTTCCTGACCAGCGTAAGTGTTAAAATCGCAGTAACAGCAGCGGTGCCGGCAGAACGGAATGTGCAAGTAAAGACTGTAGACGTACATCGTTTTTCAGTATACCATTTCGTGGAATCCGCGCAAAAAAGGGAGAGGGGAAACTTGACGTAAAATGATTCGCACCCTGTCTGAAAGGCTGGTATAATCGCCGCTGTTCTGGGATTGACCCGGATAAAGAGCTGCTTATGAGTCAAGAAACACCGTCCAAACCCACAAAAATATGTCCTACCTGCGGTACGCGGGTCAGCGAAGACGCCAACCGCTGCCTGGTTTGCGGCGCGGAATTCACCGCTGGAGAAAAACCTTCCCGACCGGCGAAAGCCATTCAGGGCAGCCGCATGCCGGAGATTACGCTCAGCCTGCCCGCAGTGATGGGACTCTTTGCCATGTTTCTGGGTGTCGGCGCCGGCCTTGTGTTCTTCGGTCTGCGTGAGACCGGCAGGGTTGTCGATCCAACCGCGACGCCTACCGTCACCCTGACTACAACCCCGACCCTCACCCCGACTCCGGTTACGCCGACCCCGACCGATACGCCCCTGCCCACGCCCACACCAATGTCTTATACGATCCAGGCGGGCGACACTTGCCTGGGCATCGCCGGGCAATTCGGTGTTTCGGTCCAAAGCATCCAGCTGCTTAACAATCTCTCGGTGAACTGCGACCTCGTGCCGGGCACGACCTTGTTAATCCCCCAACCCACGCCTACGGCTACTGCCCTGCCCACGGCCACGCTGAGCGAAGCGGATGCCACTGAGCAGGCCTGTGACAAGGCCGATTACATGGTCCAGGAAGGCGACACCCTCAGCACGATCGCCAATGCTTACAATGTACCGATGGCAGTCATCCGGGAGCACAACGCCCTGACCAGCGATATCGTCTTCTCGGGAATGCCCCTGGAAATTCCACTGTGCCAGCAAAGACCGACGCCAGGCCCTTCACCAACACCGACGCCTCCGCCGCCCTATCCGGCGCCCAACCTGCTCCTGCCGGCCGACCTGGCATCCATCCCCGGACAGGATGATACGGTAACTTTGCAGTGGGCTTCGGTCGGCACCCTCGCCGAAAACGAAGCTTACCAGGTGACGGTGGTTTATCGCACCGAGGATGGCGAAGAGCATAAGCTGGTCGAGTATGTGCCGGACACGAAATTCATTGTTCCAGCCTCGTTCCGCGCGAACGTCCGCAACCCCCTGGCTTATCGCTGGTCGATCATGGCTGTCCGCCAGACGGGAACCGACGATGACGGCGACCCGATTTGGGAATCGGCCGGAGCCGCCAGCTCGCCGCGTATCTTTGTCTGGTCGGGCACCTCCGCCAGCACCACGCCATCGCCATAAATTGATAATAAGTCTGGATCGCAAGCCCGGCAGTTGCGCTGCCGGGCTTCTTATATTAACCCTTCGCCCCCTCGGCGATCTCCTCCAACATCTTGGTGGTCAATGACTTGGGGCGCTCGATGGGCTGCCCCAAGGCGCGCGCCCAAACAGCATTAGCGGTCACGCCCAGGGACCGGCCAACGCCGAACATCACCGTGTAGAAATCGAACTCCCTGACTCCATAGTGATGCTGGAGCGTTCCGCTGATGGCGTCCACGTTCGGCCACGGATTCTTGGCTTTACCCTGCTCTCGGAGCACATCCGGAACCACTTCATAGACCAGGTTGGCGATCTGGAAAACATCGTCCTCTGGAAAATGCTCTTTGGCAAAATTGAACTGGGCGGTAAAGCGCGGGTCGGGTTGGCGCAGGACCGCATGCCCGTAACCTGGAATCACCTGGCCGCTGTTCAACGTGTCCCAGGCATATTGGCGCACCTGCTCCTCCGTCGGCACGCCACCGAACTCCTCGTAGATGCCCAGCAACCAGCGCAGGCACTCCTGGTTTGCCAGCCCGTGCAGCGGTCCAGCCAGGCTGTTTAACCCTGCCGAGAAGGCATAATAGATATCAGAAAGCGTCGAAGCTGCCAGGTGGGTCGCATGGGCGCTGGCGTTGCCGCTCTCGTGATCTGAATGCAGGATGAAATACAACCTGGAGAGGTTCTCATATTCTTTAGATTCGATGCCCATCATGTGAGCGAAATTGGCGCCCCAATCCAGCTGTGGATCAGGCGGTGTGAATTCGCCGTCGTTGTATTTCAGGCTGTAAATATAGGCTGCAATCGTGGGCAGCTTGGCGGTCAAGTTCAGGGCATCTTCCAGCATGGGATCCCAATATTCTTCCCGAGACATTCCCTCCTGGTAGCGCCGGGCGAACACCGAAGATGGCTGGAGTGCTAACACCGCCTGAGAAAACAAAGCCATTGGATGAGAATCGCGCGGCATAGCTCTCAGCACATCAAATACATTGGGTGGCACAACGCCGCGCGCTTTCCACTCTTCCTCCACTTCCAGTGCCTGCTGCTCGTTTGGCACCTCACCAACCAGGAGTAAATAATACAACCCGCCCACATACGGCATCGCCCCGGCTCCAGGCTTTGGCAGCTGCTTGAGCGTTTCCGGCACAGTGTAACCTCGAAATCGAATCCCTTCCTGGGGATCAACGTAAGAAATGTCGGTAACCAGAGCCTTCACGCCGCGCATACCGCCATAGACCTGCGAGATTGTGACTTCACCCACCTTGACATCGCCACTTTCTTTAACCAGTTTCCGAACGCGCTCCCGCCACTCAGGCCAGATGCTCTCCAACTTATTCTTAAGTTCCATGGTTCTCTCCTTACAGGCGTAGGTTTACTACAGAGAACCTTGCGAAGGTTTTACGCCCATGCCTTGATCCTGGAAATCCCATCTTCGCAAGGTTTTGCACCAAGGTGTAACCTAAATTTCGACCAGTGAACGCAGCGCTTCAATAGTGCCTCTGACCGAATCCGCAGATTTCTCTAACGCGTCTTTCTCGTCATCGCTGAGGTCATATTCAATGACTTTCTCTACACCCTTCCGTCCCAACTGCACGGGCGCGCCGAAGAAAATATCCTGCAAGCCATACTCCCCTTGCATATGGGCCGAGGCCGGCACGATCAGGTGCTTATCCTTCAAAATTGCGTCTACCATTTGGGTAATCGCAATGGATGGCGCGTAGTATGCGCTGCCGGTCTTCAGCAAGCTAACGATCTCGCCGCCTCCTTTGCGGGTGCGCTGAACAATCGCTGCCAGCTTCTCAGCCGGCAGGTATTGATTCAAGGGGATTCCAGCAATATTGGAATGCCCGGTCAGTGGAACCATATCATCCCCGTGCCCGCCTAAAACATAACAATGAATGTTCTCCACACTGACCCCGGTTTCCATGGCCACAAACGCCCGCATACGGGCGGAGTCGAGGATGCCTGCCTGGCCAACCACGCGCTCACGGGGTAGACCAGAAACCTTCAATGTCAGGTAAGCCATAACATCCAGTGGATTGGTCAGCATGACGAGGATGGCATCGGGCGAATACTTTAGCGATTTTTCCGTCGCCTCCCGGACGATCCTGGCATTGGTCGTCAGGAGGTCATCGCGGCTCATCCCCGGCTTGCGCGGCATCCCTGCGGTTATGACAACAATATCTGACCCTTCGGTAACATCATAGTCATTGCTCCCCACGACGGTCACATCTTTTCCGATGACCGGCAGAGCTTCTTGTAGATCCAGAGCTTTACCTTGCGGCATGCCCTCAACGACATCGACCAGCACGAGGTCGGCGATTTCTCGCTCAGCCAACCAGTGGGCAGAAGTTGAGCCAGTCATCCCGGCGCCAATGATGGAAACTTTATTTTTCATAGGGACCTCTCTTAAGCGGAAAAGCCGACATCCTCATCAAGAAAGTGACCGGCCGACATAGCGGCCGCCGCACCCATACCCGCTGAAGTCACGACCTGGCGGAAGTGTGGGTCGGCGATTTCGCCGGCTGCAAATACGCCGGGGACGCTTGTGCGCATCAGTTTATCGACAACCAGATATCCCTGGTCGTCCATCTCCAACTGACCCTTGAATAGATCAGAGTTGGGCCGGTGGCCAATGAAAATAAACACGCCCTCCGTTGCTTCCTTGCGCTCTTCCCCGGTGAGGGTATCTTTCAGCTGCACGGCTTCGACCGAGCCGTTGCCTGCGATCTCCGTCACGACCGTATTCCACATGAAGTTGACCTTCGGATTCGTCCGGGCGCGCTCCTCTAAAATCGGTCCGGCACGCAGCTCATCGCGCCGGTGCACGATAGTCACCGAATCTGCGTAACGCGTCAAAAATATGCCCTCTTCCAGGGCACTATCGCCGCCGCCGATGACGATCACATCTCTTTCCTTAAAGAACCAACCGTCGCAAGTGGCGCAGTAGGACACCCCCCGTCCGGTGAATTCATTCTCTCCCGGAACGTTCAGATGCAAGGCGCTGGCTCCGGTAGTGATGATCAAAGTTTCCGCCAGATAGATTTTTTCACTATAAGTCTTCACCCGGAAGGGGCGTTGTGACAAATCGACCTGAGCGGCAGTGTCAATTTCAATCCGCGCGCCAAAACGCTCGGCTTGCTTCTGGAAGAGTTCGACCATCTCCATCCCGCCAACACCCTCGGGAAATCCAGGATAGTTTTCGACGATATGGGTCAAAGAGACCTGACCCCCTAATTCCATACCGGTCAGCACAACCGGATCGAGGTTTGCACGAGCGGCGTACAGCGCCGCGGACAGCCCCGCTGGTCCCGATCCCAGGATCAATACGCGCACTTCCTCCTCGCCAGCTCCATTTTCGGAAGCCTGCGTTAATTCTGACAAGCTAAAGTCCATATCTCCTAATCCTTTACAATTGCAAGGATATCATCCGCATCCATAATCAGATGATCGACATTGTTCAACTTTATCTCGGTGCCACTGTACTTGGGAAACAACACCTTCTGACCTACCCTGACTTTGATTTCGTCCTGCTCATCTCCAACGGCGATCACCTCTCCCGTTTGTGGTTTTTCTTTGGCAGTCTCTGGGATGAAGAGACCTCTGCTCGTTCGTGATTCTCCCTCTACTAAAGGTCGAATAAGAACTCGAGCACCTAACGGTTGTATATCGACTTCACTCATTTCGAAACGCTCCCTTCATTTTGATGATTAGATGTTCAGGTTTCGAGTCTGGCGCGATAATACGTCCATAACTATTTTATCAGATGCAGTCATCTCTAATAAAGTTACATTAGAAACGTGTTAATTAGGCAAGGTCATACAGGAAATTACTTCTATTCAAGCTACTTCACATCGGACCGTCAAGCCATTGCTTTTTCACCCTCCAAGACCTGGCTTTGTCCGACATAATCCAACCATTCTTGTGAACGGGCTCCCTTGCCTCGGACGGTGTTTTTAAATTCACGCAAGAGTGCCTGCGTAATGGGGCCGACAGCTCCATTGCCGACCTGGCGAAAATCGATCATCCGTACCCCGACGATCTCAGCCGCGGTCCCAGAAATTAAGACTTCATCGGAGATATAGAGCTGATCTCGGGTGATCATCTCCTCCTTGACCTGTATACCCATATCGCCTGCCAGGGTGATGATGGAATCGCGGGTAATACCCTCGAGGATGGTCGCCGTGGGTGGCGTATAAATTACCCCATTCCGTGCTATGAACAAGTTTTCGCCCGTACACTCTGCCACAAATCCAGCGGCATCCAGGATCACGGCTTCGTCATATCCGGATCGCAGCGCCAGCGTTTTTACCAGCATTGAGTTGACATAATTCCCCGCAACCTTCGACTTGGTCAAGCTGATGTTCGGATGCAGACGAGTGAAAGAGGATACCATCATATGGATCCCCTTCTCCTGGGCTTCTTCCCCCAGGTATGGCCCCCATTCCCAGGTGGCGATTCCCAGCCTGGGCCTGGATTTATCCATGTTTAGACCCAGCGGGCCTTCCAGATACATCATTGGGCGAATATAGCACTCACGAAACCCATTCGCCTGAATGGTCTCGTGGATGGCCCGGCGCATTTCCTCCACCGAATAGGGAAAATCGCGGATTCCGAGGATGTGGATCGATTCCAGGAAGCGCTTCAGGTGTTCGCCAAGGCGGAATACTGCCGATCCTTTAGAGGTCTCGTAACAACGAATGCCCTCGAAAACGCCCATGCCATAATGGAGCGTTGGGGTGATGAAATGAAGCGTAGCGTTCTCATACGGCACCAGCTCACCATCCATCCAGATGAAATCAGATTTCATTTGCGACTCCTTAGGTAGTATGTGATCTGCCGGTTAAAACTATTATATACCTAAAAGCAAGCGAGTATAAAAAAGCGGTGCCTGAATGGGCACCGCTAAACGTGCGACGACTGAGGTTACCGGCGGTTGCGGCCGCCTCCGCCACGCCGGTCGCGCCCGCCCGGGCGACGGCCTCCGCTTGGCGGTCGATCACGCTGCATGGCCTCTTCTGCCGTCCATCCTTCGAGGACAGCCTGGCGGGAGAGACGGATCTTGCCGGACGGATCGATATCCGTCACCATTACAGTAATCTCATCACCGTTCCGCACGACATCTTCCACCTGCCTGACGTGCTCGGTGTCCAACTGCGAGATGTGCACCAGCCCGTCGGTGTTGGGCAGAATTTCCACAAAGGCGCCAAAATCGGTCACACGAACTACGCGACCGGTATAGATGCGCCCAATTTCGGCCTCTTCGGTCAAAGCGCTGATGCGTTCCCGCGCCCTCCTCTCGCCCTCACCGTCTACTGCGGCGATGAAAATTGAGCCATCCTCCTGGATGTCGATGCGGGTGTTGGTTTCTTCCTGAATGCTGCGGATGGTCTTGCCACCCGGACCGATTACCGCACCGATTTTCTCCGTCGGGATTTGTATCACGGTGATGCGCGGGGCGTGCGGCTTGAGATCGGGCCGCGGCGCGGGGATCACTTCCAGCATCTTATCTAAGATAATCAACCTGGCCTGGCGCGCCTGTTCCAGGGCTTGACGCAGAATCTGGGTTGAGATGCCCTTGATCTTCATGTCCATCTGCAGGGCAGTAACGCCACTATCGGAGCCGGCTACTTTGAAATCCATGTCCCCAAGAGCGTCTTCCATCCCAAGGATATCCGTCAGGACGGCGAACCGGTCTCCCTCCCCTTTCACCAGCCCCATAGCGATGCCGGCAACCGGGGCCTTAATCGGTACACCAGTGTCCATCAAAGCCAGGGTCGAGCCGCACACCGACGCCATAGAGGTCGAGCCATTGGAGGACAGCACCTCCGATACCAAGCGCAGCGTGTACGGGAACTCCGATTCGTCAGGGATCATCGGCAGCAAAGCCCGTTCCGCTAAGGCTCCGTGACCGATATCCCGCCGGGAAGCGCCGCGCAGCACGCGGGTTTCTCCAACCGAGAAAGGCGGGAAGTTATAATGGTGGATGTAGCGTTTGCTCTCAAAGGAGGTCAAACTATCCAGCTCCTGCGCTTCGCGCGGGGTGCCCAACGTGGCCAGTGTGATCACCTGGGTTTCCCCGCGGGTGAACAATCCGGAGCCATGGGCGCGTGGGCTGACCTCCACCTTGCACCAGATCGGGCGGATATCCGTGGTTTTCCGGCCATCCGGACGGAGGCCGCGCTCGAGAATGCGCTGGCGCACCTCGCTTTTCAGCGCTTCACCAAAGGCGCGCTGCACATCTGAAGCCAGGTTTTCATCTTCTCCGGCTATTTCGGCAACCAGCTCTTTCTTTAAGTCATCGAAAGCGCCGTAGATGTCCGATTTGTCATAAGGACGATCCATGATGGCCTGAAGCGGATCCCTGGCTCGGTCGTGCACGCGTTGAATCAAAGATTCTTCCACGGCGAAGGGAGCGTAGTCGCGTTTTTCTTTACCGATTTCAGCTGCCATGCGCTCCTGCAGATCGATGATAGATTGGATCGCCTGGTGCCCAAATTCCAGGGCCTCTACCAGCACATCTTCGGAAACCTGGTCGGCGCCGCATTCCACCATAAGGATGGCATCGCGGGTGCCGGCCAAGCGCAAATCAAGATCGGATTCATCCCTTTGAGCGAAGGTCGGATTGATAACGAATTGGTCCTCAATCCGTCCTATACGCACCGCTCCGATCGGTCCATGCCAGGGGATATCCGAGATCATCAAGGCGACTGAAGCAGCGTTGACGGCCGGGACATCAATGGGGTTTTCGGTATCGGCTGAAAAGGAGTACAGAATGACCTGTACATCGTTCCGCAGATCTTTTGGAAAAAGCGGCCGGAGAGATCGGTCGGTCAGGCGCGCCGTCAAAACAGCTTCCTCACCTGGACGACCTTCTCGTCGGAAAAAGGAGCCTGGAATGCGGCCACCGGCGTACATTCTCTCTTCGTAATCTACGGTAAGGGGAAAGAAATCGATTCCCTGGCGGGGTTCAGCGCTCATGGTCGCGGCGGCAAAAACGACGGTATCGCCGATGCGCACTGTGACTGCGCCACCCGCAAGACCGGCCATATGACCGGTTTCAATTGTGATGGGCTTATCGCCCACCTCCGTGCGGTAAACTTTTGGTTCTGGTTCCATTAACATAACTTATTCTCCTATCGTCGCCTGCCAGGTCAGGGACTGGAAGCTGACGGCAACAGA
>DATCIL010000649.1:0-1606 GCA_036507795.1 Anaerolineales bacterium
GTGCTCGACCCCGCCGTCAGCGCCGCCTCTTCCAGCGAGGTGTCCATGTTGCGAAACGCTGCCGACATGAGCAGAAACACCAGCGGGTAGAGGTGGATCGCTTCCGCCCAGATCATGCCCCACATGGAATAGACGTTAAAAGGGGCCGACTCCAGCCCCAGGAGTCCTTTAATGACGATATTGATCAACCCGATCTTCGGGCTGAGCAGGAGAATCCAAGCAATGGTGCTGAGAATCCCGGGAATGATAAACGGGATCAGCGACATCACCACGAAGAGCTTTTTGAACGGCGTATTGGTCCGCTCGCTGACCCAGGCCAAAAAGGTCCCGATCAAAAATGTCAGCGTGCAGGTGCCGATGCCGTAGAGGATGGAGTTAAGAAGTAAAAAGTAGAATTCTTTTTCGAAGTAGGCCTTGACGTAATTTTGAATCGTGTAGGCCGCGCCCGGCTCGCCGATGGGCGCGCTACGGATGCTGCCGTAGAGCAGCATGACTAACGGCACCCCTGCCAGGTACAGGACGAAGAGTATTGCCCCTATCAGAATAAGGGCCTGGGAGTTGAACCTCCTCACCTGTTACCCTCGGACTTGGCCGACTAGTTATTGATGTTATGAGTGACCTGGTCCTGAACCATGGTCTTTTTGACTTCTTCTTCGATCTGCTCCCAAACCTGATTTTCATAGTCCAAAAACCGCGGATCGCGCTTGAGGGAAAGATCGCGGGGACGCGGCAGGTCGATTTTGATCGTCTGCTTCACCTTGCCGGGGCGGGCGCCGAAGACAATGACGCGATCCGCCAGATAGATTGCCTCGTTGATCTGGTGCGTGATAAACAGCACGGTCTTCCGCGCCTCGCGCCAGATGCGCAGCAGCTCCGACTGCATGATCTCGCGGGTTTGCGCGTCGAGGGCGGCGAAAGGTTCGTCCATGATCAAAATCTTCGGGTCCACGGTGAGCGCCCGGGCCAGGTTGCAGCGTTGCTGCATGCCGCCGGACAATTCATGGGGATAGTGGTCTTCGAAGCCCTGCAAGCCGACCAGCTTGATAAAGGTCCGTGCCCGTTCCTGACCTTCGGCATTGTCCAACCCCTGGCATTCCAGACCAAAGAGGACGTTTTTGAACACCGTGCGCCAGGGCAGCAAGCAGGAATCCTGAAACACCATGCCACGATCGTTGCCGGGCCCGGTTACTTGCTTGCCATCGATATCGATCTTCCCCGCCGTCGGTTTGAGCAGGCCGTCGCACAGATTGATGAACGTGGTCTTGCCGCAGCCGCTGGGGCCGACGATGCTGACGAATTCGCCGTCGTCGACATGCAGGTTGATATTATCCAAGGCCAGCAACCTGCCGCCAGTTCGCGGTTGATAGAATTCGTGCCGTAAACCGGTCGCCTGTAATTTGATCTGTGCCACAATGCCTCCTTGAGAAGGATTTTTTAGCGGCGTCGCCGCAATTAAATTCTCGCTTTATAATTCCGCGCGTGCATAGCACTTATCATTTCTATTGTTTTTTTCAAGTAGAAAAATCCGCTGATTGACAACCCGGTTTGGATCGGATAGGTTCGCGCTCATAATTTTTTGCATAAATTTTTTCATGCAAATTTAAAC
>DATCIL010000650.1:0-2335 GCA_036507795.1 Anaerolineales bacterium
AGCTCCTTCCTTTTAGTTTAAGGTTAAATTCCCAAAAGCATATGAGAGGAGTTCCATGCCCATGCTGCCGGCAGTAATTGCGATGCTGTCCATCCTGGCCGGATTCGCGCTCTACGTGATGCTGGCGGTTTGCTTGTACAATCGGCTGCGGACGACAATTTTGCGCCGCGAAACCCTTGCTAGCCCATGTTTGCGGGGTACGCCGGTAAGTTATTGAAAATAAAGAATCTGGTTTTAGCACGTGTCACTATGCGGCCTTCTTTCCACTTTTTGCCAGCGCATCGGGATCGAGATTCTTGATCCCGAGCGCTCGCAGTATCTGCGCGGCTCGCGCACTGCCCTGAGTGACCGAACGCTTCTGCTCGCCGTGGCCGAGCTCGATTTCTACCACCCGCACCGTTTTAAGAATTTGCCATGCCTCCTTAGAACTGAGGTCCAGGCCCGCCGACTTCAGTTTCTTCTCCAACGCCCGGTCGAGCAGGAATGCCAGTGAAGCAACGAAAATGTGCGCTTGGACTCTATGGGCTTTTTGGTGGTAAATCGGTCGCATTTCAATGACGTCCTTGAGCTTGGAGAAGGCGCGCTCCACTTCGCTTAGCTCCTTGTAAATTTCTACAGCTTTTACAGCCGAGAGATCAGGCTCCTCGGTCTGAATCAAGTACTTGCCTTCCAGCGCCTGTTCTTGCTTGAAGTTTACCGGATGCTCAAAATAGCGAAACCGTCCCTCTTTGAGCTCCCAATCGTAGTATCGAATTCCATGATTGCGAGCTAAGATTCTGGCGGCGGCGGCGCCGATTTTTTCTGGCGCTTTCAATTTGCCTGCCGCTACTCTGTGCTCAAGGGAGCTAAGTTGTTCACGGACTCGCTGCATGGATTTTTCCCGCTCTGCGCGCTCGTAGCTCAACCGCTCATCGGAGTGTGCAACAAACACTCTCACCCCGGCTTTATCCGAGGCCACTTCCTGCACCAGGGTCTTGGGCGCTTCGGCCTTCTCGTTCGCCGCTATCCCTGTACGACACTGCTGCCAGGGACCGGTAGCTCGCTGAAGATAGCCAAGCACCTCGGGACGCCTTCTGCGGTTGAGCCCCACTACGTATCCTTGGCGGCGCGCGCGCAAAAGCTCGATGTTCTTAGAGGTCACCATCCCCCGATCGCCAACAAAGACCACACGGCGAAGACCAAACCTTTCCTCAATGTCCTTAACCACGCTCTGTACCGTGGCGGAGTCCCGTTGGTTTCCCTCAAAGACATGATGGGCAATCGGCCAGCCATCGATCATCACCACACCCACAAGCACTTGGCGGTTGCGCGCTTTGCCATCACGACTATGACCGTGCTTGGCCAATTCGCTCGGACCGTTGCCCTCAAAATAGGTGGAGGTTAAATCGTAGAAAACCAGGTCCACTTTGAGCGAAAATAAATTGCGCAGCCGAATAAACAGCTCCTTCTCGATGGCTTTTTTGTGCGTGACCAATTGATCTAAGGTTCGATACCACTGGCGCAGCTGGCCGTCTTTTACTCGAACCCGTGGCCGGCGGCTCGCCAAGCGTTCCCCATCCTCGCGCCACTGGGGTAGCCAACGCCGTCCCGCTCGATCACAGACGTAATCGGTCTCCAGCCAACGCGCCATCCCATGCTCGCTGGTCGGTTCACATAACCGGTTGGCAACCAGCGCCAAAGCCCGGTCGGCCAGCTCCCCCCGATCGCCACGGCGCTTGACCAAACCATCGATGCTCTCTGGCAATCCCAGCTCGCCCCAGATCTGACGCGCCACCAGCATGACTCCCCAGTCCCACGCCCCGATGGCCTCTGCACTGCTCGTCTTTGGCTTTTGCTCTCCTTTCAAAATCCGCAAAAGCGCCTCGGCATGGGGGGCCAACAGATCCTTTCTGCCCAGATTGCAAATGATTTGGTGGCGTGGGCGCCCGTTGTTCCAGATCGATTCGACCAGGCGAATGTACTCGTCGATATGACCGTCGGGGCGCTTGACTTTGGTGGTGCGGAGATACATGGCGTGCTCCTATTCAAGGATACGCCTATTAACGCTATCTCCTTGCCAAAAGTCAAGCAAATTCTTTGATCAATCCCTTATATTTGTGCCCCTATGACAATCGCGCAAGCCTAGATCACATCTTGATTTCATTAGGGTTTTTCTGCATCAACCAGCTAAACCCCGCAAACACGGGCTAGTCTAAATCGACGAAAGCGCAATTAATTCCTTAATTGACTCTGGCGCTCGCCGGATGGCTCATAAATGCCAAAAATGAGGGGGAAATATTTCGCTCCTAGCCCGAGTTTACCGAGTTAGCGGAAAGGAGTCGAGCCATCTCCTGGG
>DATCIL010000651.1:0-1505 GCA_036507795.1 Anaerolineales bacterium
CCACGGATTCCTGATACATATGTTGCCCGCCTTACCACTGCCCGCTGCAAGCTCGTTCCGCTTCTCATCGTAGATGACGGGATACACACCGAGCACACCGGGGCCGCAACTTCCAGGCTTCATAGGATGCAGCGCCGGCAACGTGCTGCCAAGGAAGCCGCCATTTTCCGTTTGCCACCAGGTGTCCACGATGACCGCCTCTCCCTTACCCACTTCGTCGTAGTACCATCTCCACACCTCCGGCTCTATCGGCTCTCCCACGGTGGTCATGTGTTTAAAACGATAATGGTACTTCCTGGGCTCCTCAGGACCCGCTTTCCTTAGCATGCGTATCGTAGTGGGCGCTGTGTGGAATATATTCACGCCCAGTCGCTCCGCTATCCTCCAGGGCCGCCCGGCATCCGGGTAGGTGGGCACGCCTTCATACATCACGCTGGTGGCGCAGATAGCCAACGGACCATAAACGATGTAGGAGTGGCCCGTGATCCATCCTATATCGGCGAAACACCAATAAATGTCCTCCGGATGGATATCCTGATAATACTTCGACGTTCCTGCAACATAGGCCAAATATCCCCCGGTGCTATGCTGACACCCCTTCGGCTTCGCCGTGGTACCGCTGGTATACATCATGAACAGAGGGGCTTCCGCCGGCATCGAGACGGGCTCGATTCTTTTGCCGCGAAAGTCTTTGAGCAAATCATCAACGAAGTAATCACGACCCTTCACCATGGGCGTCGGGGAGGAATACTTCCCGGGATAACGCCGCCAAACCAGGACCTTATCCACATGAACGCCGGCCTTGCCGGCCACTTCAACCGCTTCGTCGGCCTTGATTTTTTGGTCGAGCAGCTCACCATTTCGGTAGTAGCCATCCATAGTGACGAGAATATGACTGCCGGAGTCCGCTATTCTGCCGCCGCAGGCTGCGCCGCTGAATCCGCCGAATACCTGCGAGTGGATCACCCCAAGCCTGGCGCAAGCCAGCATCGAGACCGGCAGTGCCGGCAACATCGGCAAATGGAACGTTACCCGATCGCCGGCCTTGACTCCGCAAAGGTCTCTGAGAAGGGCGGCAAACTCATTCACCCTTACATAGAGCTCCTGATAAGTTATGCTCTCGGCAGGCTCACCCTCCAGCTCCGGCACCCAGATAAAGGCGGCCTTGTTTCTATTCTTCTCTAAGTGCCTGTCCACGCAGTTGTAACAGGCATTTAACTTGCCGCCGACAAACCACTTCCAGAAAGGGGGGTTGCTGGTATCAAGCGTCGTATGCCAATACTGATCCCAGGAGAGCAGATCGGCATACTCCTTGAAGCATTCAGGGAAATTCTTCTCGCTGAAGCGCGCGAAAATATCCGGATCACGGGCATTGGCCTGGCCGATAAACTTCGCTGACGGGTGGTAATACCCTTCTTCCTTCCAGTGAACCGCGATCTGGGCTTCGGTGAGCTCAAGCCCTTCTTTTGTTTCTTCTTCCATAACTCGCGTCTACCTCCTTCACC
>DATCIL010000652.1:0-1616 GCA_036507795.1 Anaerolineales bacterium
GAATGCCTGGATTCATGCTGTCATCAGCATCACCATCATACTTACTTCGTTCTGGTTGGACCTGGGCCGCCGGGATTGGGCGATCATAATCTTGACCATCTCCGTGGTTTGGGCAGCGGAATTCATAAACACAGCCCTGGAGGCCGTGGTGGATCTTGCCAGCCCAGAGCACCATCAATTGGCTCGGGTCGGTAAAGATGTCGGAGCCGCGGCCGTTCTCATCGCCGCTTTTTCCGCCGTAATCATCGGCCTGCTGATACTGGGCCCACCACTGCTCAACCGCATAACAACATATCTTTCAAGATAGAACAAAAAACATCCCCGAGGTTCCCTATGTCCCCCTTATCATTTCGTTTCGGCACGGTGGGATCCCCCATCGCCACCCCAAAGAAGCCCGGCGGCAGCGTTGGCGCTGCCATCTTTACCGCTGAACTTGGCCTCGGCGGTCTGGAACTGGGTTGGGTCCGCTCTGTGCGCGTATCGGAGAACACCTGCAGCCTGATCAGAGAGGCTGCAGAAGAACACAATATTGCCCTGAGTGTTCATGCCCCTTACTTTATCAATCTAAACGCCGATGGTGACGAATGGCCCAGGTCACGCAAACGATTGATGGATGCCGCCTATTACGGTCATCTCGCCGGCGCCAGCGATATCATTTTTCACCCCGGCTCTTACTTTGGACGCCCCCCTGAGGAAGTTTTGCCGATCGCCATCGAACGCTTAGGAGGTTGCATCGAAGAACTGCGCGATGCTGGAAATCCGGTCACCCTCCGCCCGGAAACCATGGGGAAATCTGCGATGTTGGGATCGTTGGAGGATACCCTGGCAATGAGCCAGGAGCTGCCCGGCGTGGAACCGTGTATCGATTTTGCCCATTTGCACGCCCGCGCTGGCGATGGCTCTATGAATTCTTACGAAGAATGGTGCCAGGTACTCGAAGCTTATGGTAAGGCTTTAGGCGACGGGTCGTTGAGGAACCTGCATGCGCACATTTCGGGCATCGATTACGGCGAGAAAGGCGAAAAAGAACATCTGGCCCTGGAGGACTCTGACCTTGATCTGGCCGCCGTCCTGCGCGCCCTTAAAGATTTCGGCTGCCGGGGCCGCCTGCTTTGCGAGAGCCCGGTGATGGAAGAAGATGCATTAAAGATCCAGGGCGCCTGGATGGAAATTTCCGGCGAAACCCGCGAGTAAATCAGGATCAGAAGACCTACTCAACTGAAAATAGCCTTGCGAAGGTTCGTCTTAAACCGACCAGAAAAATAGTACACGGGTTGTACGGATGAACACTGAAAGCTCAAAAAATCCGCGTTCATCCGCGTCCCAATTCAAATCCGGCTCAGCAGTTACTTCTACCTCACCTGCCTGAAATTGACCAATATCAGGTTCTCATCACAATCGGCAAAAGTGTCAAAAAAGATCTTTTCCGACAGGGGCAGCATCGCCTGGTCAAAGAGCTGCACCCACAGGGTGCCGCTCGAGGCCACAGGATCATTTCCCAGGGAAAGCTCGTACCCCGCAGATCCATATTGAGTAGCCGTTCCGGTCATGCTCAGCTTGTCGAGATTCTGACCCTGGAGAGATCCCCCGAGCTGCACGAACAGACCGACCACGGG
>DATCIL010000653.1:0-7797 GCA_036507795.1 Anaerolineales bacterium
CAGCTGCCGATCGACCTGCTCACCGGACGGGTTTATGTGCTGGATCTATCGAATGAGGATGTGATTAATTCAAATATTCTGGAGAATTCCAGTATTCCTCCCCGCACCCGGCGAGTGCTCTTTAAGACCCGCAATTCGGAAAATTGGGCGCGCCGGGAAAATCAATTCCGGACGGATTACGTGGCCTTGAGCGCTGACGCAGCCAGCTTCCTTGTGGATCGCGGCGTTCGACTGGTTGGCGTGGATTATCTCTCCGTAGCGCCCTTCGAAGCTACCGGCCCCACTCACAAAATCTTGCTTAACGCCGGTGTGGTGATCGTAGAAGGACTTGATCTTTCTCAAGTATCCCAGGGGCGCTACATGTTATATTGCTTGCCTCTCAAGATTGAAGGCGCTGACGGCGCCCCTGCCAGGGCCATTCTGGTTGGCGTATAAAGGGAGCTGCTGGGAAGGTATGGAAGATGAGGGGGGAGACGTAATGCGTAATCCGTAATTCGTAAAAGGAGATCGACGTTTACGATTTACGCATTATCCCTCAATACCTCGTATAGGCAACGTATAGCCGCCATCAACCAAGATGGTTTGGCCGCGAATCATACTTGCGGCAGGGGAGCATAAAAAGGCGACCACCTGGGCGACATCCTCAGGCTTGACCAGGCGTCCGGCGGGGTTGAGCCGGGCGGCTCGTTCCAGGATGTTGTTGTCTTCTCGAATGGTGTCAAAGTGCTTCAAGGCTTCGGTCTCGACCACGCCTGGAGATACGGCGTTGACCACGATGTTCAGCGGGGCAAGTTCTACAGCCAGGTATCGTGTGATGGCTTCAAGGGCGGCCTTACTGGCGCCGACAACGACATAATCGGGCAGCACCCGAAAGGATCCCGGACTGGAGATGCTGACGATGGCACCGCCACCGCGCCTTTCCATCAAAGGCGCGGCGCGTTGCGCTGCGAAGAGCAGGGCTCGGGCGTTGATGTTCATCGTCCAGTCCCAGCCTTTGGGTCGCTGTTCCATAACCGGGCGGTTGTAGCCCGAGGCTGCGTTGCTGATCAGGATGTCAAGCCCGCCGTAAAAACGTTCGGTTTCCTCGAAAAGTTGTTCCAGACCTTCGAGAGCGCCGATATCGGCTTTAACCAGCAGCGCCCGCCGTCCCAAATCCCTGACCTGGCTCGCCGTCTCCTCCGCCGGAGAGCGGTTGCGGAAGAAGTTGATCACAACATCCGCCCCATTCGCGGCGAAATGCAATGCAATAGCGCGCCCAATGCCCCGTCCCGAGCCGGTCACGAGGACGATTTTGTGTTCGAAGGGCAGTGCCTTCAATTCCTATACCTGCGAAAATGGCAAGGATACAACCCTCGCCCGAATTCCCCCGCTTTCGCTCTCCACCACCAGCCTCGTCCCCGGCTCCGAATAAGCCTTTCGTAACACTGCCAGGCTGATATGCTCAAAGCGCGGCGAGTACGCATAGGATGTCACTTCGCCAGCCGATTTCCCATCTTCTGCCGAGGAAACGCGGTCACGCGGTTGGCTTACGCCGGTCAGCTGCAAGCCAACCATCTGCCGGGTTACCTTGTCGTAAGTAATCTGGCGGGCGATAATCTCCTGGCCCGTGTAGCAGCCTTTTTCCCCGGAAATCGCCCAATCCAGGCCGGTTTCCAGGGGGGTATATTCTTCAGTCAGCTCGTATCCAGCTTCGGGCCAACCCATTTCCACCCGGAGCACCGAATAGCCCTCCTCCTCGAGTTGGCTGACGCCTGCTTCTCCTAATAAGGTTTGCAGCTCCGGCGCTCTTTCAGCTGCCAGCAGTAAACGATATGCGCCATCGTGTTGTTTAAGGAGCCGCATCTCGATCCCGGAGATTGCTTCGGATACAACTTCCCCGTTTGAAGGAATGTGGCTGAAGCCGGACTGTCGAAGCAAATTGGTGGCTTCCGGACCGGTCACTTCAATTTGGGCGAGCTCGGTGCTGGCGTCATCCACGGAAACCTTATCCGTGAAGAAAATCCGCCTTTTTAAAAAAGTAGCCGTTTCTGGCGCCTGTCCTGGCAGTGTAATTGCCCCGATTGCTTCTGGCTCTGCCACCAGCGTGAGCACGTCCAGGATGCGCGCCGTGGCGGAGGTAAGAACCGTGGTTACGGCGCGCTCTGGGGAAAGCAGGCGTACGTCGTTGGTTGTCTGGCGTTGCAGAAAGACCTGGCGATCCTCGCCCCGGATATGCAGATAACCGGCATGCTCCTGGTGGTAGAAAGCAGCCTGGCTTATCGCAGCTTCGAAGCCGGCAAGCTTTAATGAAGTTTGGGAAGCCATCTTATCCTCCAGGCGAAAAAGCGTGAAACGTGATGTGCCTGTTCGAAATCACGTCTCACGCTTCAATAACCGTTCTAAACGATATCGCGGGTTTTACATTACGGCTTGAGGTACAGGCGTGCCGCTGGTCTTGGCTACCGGTGGCGGGAAGATATCCTCGAATTCTTCTCGTGAAAGAGTCTCCACCTCGATCAAGCGATGGGCAACGGCATCCAGGCGGTCGCGATATTGCAGGACAATCGATTTAGCAGTTTGGTAGGCCTCGTTCACGATCCGGCGAACCTCTTTATCGATTTGCTGCGCGACCGCTTCGGAATAATCGCGCTGTTCAGAAATTTCCCTGCCCAGGAAGATTAGCTCCTCCTTCTGACCGTATACCATTGGCCCAAGGGCATCACTCATCCCCAGCCGGGTAACCATGGCGCGCGCCATGCGAGTAACCCGTTCCAGATCGTTGGATGCGCCTGAAGTGATGTCATCGAAGGCGATCTCCTCGGCAGCGCGGCCACCCAGCAGACCGACCATGTCGGCAAGCAGCTTCTTGCGCGGCATCAAGGTGCGGTCCTCTTCAGGCAGCATGATCGTGTACCCACCGGCCATGCCACGTGCTGTGATCGAGACCTTGTGAACCGGATCGGCCTCAGGCATGGCGTTGGCCACAATGGCGTGGCCGGCCTCATGATAGGCCACGATGCGCTTCTCTTCTTCACTGATCAAGCGGCTCTTCCGTTCGGGTCCGGCGATGACGCGTTCTATGGCTTCTTCCATTTCAGGCTGGCCGATAACCTTCTTGTTCCGGCGAGCGGCTAAGATGGCAGCTTCATTGACCAGGTTTTCTATATCGGCCCCCACAAATCCGGGCGTAGATCGCGCCAGCACAGACAGATCCACGTCGGGACCCAAAGGTTTGCCCTTGACGTGCACTTTCAGGATCGCTTCGCGCCCGCGCATGTCCGGTCGATCCAGGACCACCCGGCGATCGAAACGCCCGGGCCGCAGCAGAGCCGGATCGAGAATATCGGGCCGGTTCGTTGCGGCCACGATGATTACATTCGTATCCGTATCGAAACCATCCATTTCGACCAGCATCTGGTTGAGAGTTTGCTCACGCTCGTCATGGCTGCCTCCCAAACCGGCTCCGCGCTGGCGACCGACAGCATCGATTTCATCGACGAAGACAATACAGGGCGACTGGCGCTTGGCCTGGTCGAACAGGTCTCTCACGCGACTGGCGCCGACGCCGACAAACATTTCAACGAACTCGGAGCCCGAGATCGAGAAAAAGGGCACTCCGGCCTCACCGGAGACCGCCTTGGCCAAGAGCGTCTTGCCGGTGCCGGGAGGGCCGACCAGGAGGACGCCCTTGGGAATACGGGCTCCCAAAGAAATGAACTTCTCCGGTTCACGCAGGAACTCGACGACCTCGAAGAGCTCTTCTTTGGCTTCCTCTACCCCAGCAACATCGTCAAAGGTTACCGTGGGCTGGTCGCCCGAGAACATGCGCGCGCGGGATTTTCCAAACGAGAGGGCGGCATTGTTGCTGCCCTGAGCCTGACGGAAGACAAACCAAAACACTCCCGCCAGCAGAAGAAAAGGCACAAAATAACCCAGGGCAGTAGCGATCCCCAACCAGGCGCTCGGCGGCTTGAATACGATTTTTACATTATTCGCGGCGAGCTGGTCGGATGTCACGCCCAAGGTTGTCATCAGTTCTACAAAATCGGTGCCGGATTCCTTATGGGATGTGCGCTCAGTACCGTCCGCGTAGACCACGCGGAGGCTGTTCTCGTCGACAGTGACACGTCTAATGTCTCCACTTTGAAGGTCGGCTGCCACCTCGTTAATGGCCAGCGCTTCTTGAGTGGTAGCCTGCTGGTTGAAGTTGTAGACCACCATGACGATGATGGCGACGAACAACAGCAGGTAAATGATTGATGATCTATTGCGGGTCGGGTTCACAAGTACCTCCAAACAACCAAGCTGACAGACCGCAGATTGCGTAAACGCAGATTGCATAAACGCAGATTGCGTAAAATTCTACAGATTCTGTAAAATTATACCAATCTATCAGCCTGCCTGGGAGATATCATAGAAAATTACTGCGGATTTCTAACAACTCTCTAACAATTCCGCTTTTCTAGCCCCGCCCCCAAATAAATCCTTCGATAACCCGGATCAGGCGCATAAAGAGAGAACGCAAGCGGGCCAGGCGCCGGTAGCGTCTCTGGCGCACCCTGCGGCGGGTCGGGAATGGACCCGTCCACTGCGCCACTGCCGATCCCCAGGTTAGACCGCCGCCGAAACCGACAAATACGATATGGTCCCCGGGCTTGATGCGCCCTTGTTCGAACGCCTCACAAGTTGCTACAGGAATTGATGCAGTGGAAGTATTTCCGTAGCGGTCGAGATTTACCATGACACGATCCATCGGGATACCCAGACCCCGGGCAGCCGCTTCAATAATTCTTTGGTTGGCCTGATGCGGAATGATCAATTCGACATCTTTCATGGATAGCTGCGCAGCTGTTACAGCTTCCTCGGTGGCCTGCGCCATAACGCGCGTGGCAAAGCGGAAAACCTCTCGGCCGTTCATGTGAATGTAGTGCAGACCGCGGTTGATGCTTTCGACGCTCGTTGGGATGCGGCTTCCACCTGCCGGTATGCTGAGCAAATCGCCGCCAGAACCATCAGAGCGCATAACTGCAGAAAGAACCCCACCGGGTTCATCGCTGGCCTGCAGGACGAAAGCGCCGGCCCCATCTCCGAATAAGATGCACGTGCCGCGATCCTTCCAATTTATCAGGCGAGATAGTGTTTCAGAGCCAATGATCAGCGCATTCTCGAGAGAGCCGGACCGGATTGCCTGAGCGCCAAGGTTCAGCGCGTAGATAAAGCCCGTGCAGGCGGCAGACAGGTCAAAAGCGCCCGCCTTCCAGGCACCGATGCAATCCTGAACAAGACAGGCGGTGGCCGGAAAGATGTGTTCGGGTGAAGAGGTAGCGACTATGATCAAATCCAGGTCGTCAGGGCGAAGGTTGGCAACCCGCAACGCTTTCGCAGCGGCTTCCGTCGCAAGAGACGCAGTCGTCTGGTGATCGTTGGCGATGCGTCTTTCCCGGATGCCTGTTCGGCTGAGGATCCATTCATCATTGGTGTCGACCAATTTGCTGATGTCTGCGTTGGTCAGGATTTTTTCCGGCATCGACATCCCCCATCCGGTGATATGGGCGTGGGGACTCATCGTCAGGCCTCCTCGGGATGAGTGAGAATAATGGTCGCATTGTGACCGCCAAAACCGAAGGAGTTCGACATGACACGGCGGACCGGAACCTGGCGGGCTGAATTCGGAATGTAATCCAGGTCACAATCCGGATCAGGAGTTTCATAATTGATCGTAGGGGGGAGAATCCCATCTTTGAGCACTTTCACGCAAATAATTGCTTCCAGCGCGCCGGCGGCACCTAGCAGGTGTCCGGTCATCGATTTTGTTGACGAAATGGGGATGTCATAGGCGCGTTCGCCAAATACGGTCTTTATGGCGGCGGTTTCGCTCTTGTCGTTTAACGGAGTACTGGTTCCGTGGGCGTTGATGTATTCGATGTGAGAAATGTCCAACCCCCCGTCTTTCAGGGCGTTTCGCATGCAGAGCGCTGCGCCGGCGCCGTTTTCGGCGGGGGCGGAGATGTGATAAGCGTCGTTGGTGCTTCCGTAACCGGTGACTTCCGCCAGGATGGTTGCACCGCGCCGTCGAGCGTGCTCGAGGGATTCAAGCACCAGAACTCCAGCGCCTTCACCCATGACAAATCCATCCCGATCCAAGTCAAAAGGACGCGAGGCTCGCTCGGGCTCGTCATTCCGGCTGGTAAGCGCAGTCATCACCCCCAGCCCGGCCATCGCAATCGGCACAATGCCGGCTTCGCTGCCTCCGGCGAGAATAACATCTGCATCGCCCCGGCGGATCACCTCGGAACCTTCGCCAATAGAATTGGTTCCTGTGGCGCAGGCAGTGACAACTGCCATATTGGGACCACGAATGCCCAAATGGATCGCGACCAGGCCGGGGCCGGTGTCCGGCAACATCATGGGAACCAGAAAAGGGCTGACGCGGGACGGGCCGCGTTCGAGGAAAATCTGCGTTTGCTCAAAGAGCGTGCCTATCCCGCCGATTCCGGTGCCGATCACCGCCCCAATCCTGTCTCGGTTGCGGTCGTTAATTTCCAGACCAGCGTTTTCAACTGCTTGGGCCGCGGCTGCCACCGCGTATTGAGAAAACAGGTCCATACGCCGGGCGTCACGACTGCCGAACAGTTCACTGCCGTCAAATCCTTTGACCTCGGCAGCTACCTGGCACCTGTAATCGCTGGCGTCGAAATGAGTAATACGGCTCACCCCCGATTTTCCAGCCTGTATATTGCTCCACATTGTTTGAACGTCATTCCCAACCGGGCTGATGCAGCCCAGCCCGGTGATGACGACACGTTTGGACATTTATTTCTCCTCACATATGAGTTTTATAACACCCTATTAAAGAATTGGAGGCGGTTTAACGAGATTACCGGTTTAAGAAGCCTGGTCTTTGATGATATTTATGGTCTTTTTGACCTGCTGTAAGTGCAAGCGATCATGACCGGCGTTGATGCCGACCAGTTCCTTTAAATGAGTTGGCCCGAAGATGGCGTGGCGGGCGGTTTTGCGCCAGTCTTCGTCCTTTAACCCGTCCAGCAAATTAAGTAGCTGTAAGCGGGATTGGGTAAAAGATGCCAGCGCCGTGGGCGCATCCTGGCAAATATACTGCCGTTCCTCAGCCCAGGGGTCTGTGACCATTCCGGGTAAAAATGGATCTAACTCGTCAATCACTTTTTTTAATCGCGGAAGGTTAACTTCCTGTTCGACGTCTCGCAAGTGACATAGAATCTCCGTTAGAGACCACTCATCTGGTTTTGCCCGTACATTATAGGCGGAGGCGGGCAGCTCGTGGATCATGACCGCCAGGGCTGCAGGTGTAGCGCGCAAGGTGCCGGTAGTGGCGATGGTACTGGAAAAGTCGGGCCTGAGCTGCTCGGGAGAGGCCGAGTCTAACCATGGAATAACTGCCCCCAGGCTTCCCTGGGCAGTGGTCGTGAAAGGATCGTCCTTACCGATGTTTTTGTCTTGCGCCACCCAAAAGGTAGGTATGCCGATACTGCGGGCAGGATAAATGTCATTGTAGAGATCATCACCAACCATTATCACGCCACCGTCCGGCCAGCCCAATCGGGCCAGTATCTCCGTAAAAAACACGGGGTTAGGCTTTGCGAAATGGAAGGTCTCGTAGGAGGCGATCAGGCTGAAGGGATAATCCTGGGGAGAGAGGTTGGCCCACTCCAGGCGCTGAAGAATGGCAGAACGAGGGAAGAGAGGATTGGTAGCGATAGCAATTCGGTAGCCACAATCAACAGCATATTCAACCAGGGTAATGGCTTCAGGTCTTGGACTGGTATGAGAACGGAGACC
>DATCIL010000654.1:0-33243 GCA_036507795.1 Anaerolineales bacterium
GATGCTGCCAGGGTCGGTACGTGAATTTGGGAAAGTATCTGCTTACCCAATCAAAAAATGTGAAATGATCAAATAAATCTACTGACGGCTCTGGCAGGCGGCCGGTATTTTAAAATTTAGTTAACTTTATTATACATGATATCCAGATATTCGAGAACCTCTAAACTGATATGGTGTGCACGCAAAACATGCAGCACATTTCTCCTTGCGCCATCCTGGGCAGAGGATTGGGGCTGACAAAGCCGCCGGGGATGGCGGTTGAGCATAAGCGGACGGCGGTCGAGCATGTGTGGACGGCGGTCGAGCAAGTACGGGCACAGGACGCCGCCGAGGACGGCGGCTGAGCGGTTGAGGGATTGGGTGAGCATGTGCGGACGGCGGGTGAGCATATGCGGGCGCCGGACGCCGCCGAGGACGGCGGCTGAGCATATGTGGACGGCGGCTGAGCATGTAGTCATGAGCCTGATTTGTAAGGCTGTGATAAGGTTGGAAGCGGAGTATAATGCGGAGTTGATAGCGATCATCACAAACTTGATGCTGACAGAGGAGTTAACTATGAGCCTAAGAGAAGATGCACTTGAGTATCATCGCCTTGGTGGTAAACCGGGCAAGATCTCGCTGCTGCCAACCAAGCCGCTTAGCACTCAACGAGACTTATCGCTGGCTTATTCCCCTGGGGTTGCATACCCGGTCTTAGAGGTTGAAAAAGATCCGGAATTGGCATATGAATATACGTCCAAAGGTAATTTAGTCGGAGTGGTGTCAAATGGCACGGCCATTCTGGGACTAGGTGACCGAGGCGCGCTGGCTTCCAAGCCGGTGATGGAAGGGAAAGGCGTCTTATTTAAAGTATTTTCCGATATTGATGTATTTGATATCGAAGTCAATTCAAAGGATCCTGATGAAATTATCCGTGTCGTTGCCGCCATTGCTCCGACCTTTGGGGGAATAAACCTCGAGGATATCAAAGCGCCAGAATGTTTTTACATCGAAGAAAAGCTCAAAGAAATGTTGGATATTCCGGTGTTTCACGACGACCAACACGGAACTGCTATCATTTCCAGCGCCGGTTTGCTCAACGGACTCGAACTGGTGGGAAAGGATATCGCAAAGATCAAAGTGACGATATCTGGTGCAGGAGCATCTGCCATCTCGTGCGCCGAACTGGCCGTCAGGTTGGGGGTGCTCAGAGAAAACATTTTGCTGGTCGACAGTCGGGGGGCTATTTATCGGGGTCGCCAGGAAGGAATGAACCAATATAAGGAACGCTTCGCCGCGGATACGGATGCGCGAACGCTGGAAGACGCGGTACGAGGCGCCGACGTATTCTATGGTCTTTCAGTTGCAGATGTCCTTACACCGGAAATGGTAGGGACCATGGCTGAACGCCCTCTCATATTTGCGATGGCCAATCCTGATCCTGAGATTAAGTACGATCTGGCCAAGGAAGTACGACCAGATGCCATTGTTGCCACTGGTCGGTCCGATTATCCAAATCAAATTAACAATGTATTGGGTTTCCCATTCATCTTCCGGGGTGCCCTGGACGTACGCGCCAAAGCGATCAATGAAGATATGAAAGTTGCAGCAGCGTACTCGTTAGCTGAACTGACGAAAGAAGATGTGCCTGATAGCGTTTTACGCGCGTATGGTTTGGAGACGTTGAAATTTGGGGAGGAATATATTATTCCCAAACCACTCGATCCACGTGTGCTGCTTTGGGAGGCGCCGGCGGTCGCCAAAGCTGCCATGGAAACCGGAGTGGCGCGGATAAATATCGATCTAGATGAATATCGCCAACAGCTGGCGTTCCGCCAGGGCATGGGTCAACAGGTCCGCCATTTCATAATGAATAAGGCGAAGGCCACCAAGATCAAGAAACGCATTGTATTTGCCGAGGGTGAGGAAACCAAGATCATCCGGGCAGCGGCCCAGGTAACAGACGAGGGAATCGGCGTCCCTATTCTGGTCGGTCGCCCTGAAGTGATTAAATCTAAGGCCGACGGCCTGGGTTTGGATTGTGAACTTCAGATCGTTGATCCGTGGAATTTCGCACGCAGCGAGGAGTATGCCCGGGCTTATTTCGAACTTCGGCAGCGCAAAGGTGTGCCTTTAAAGGAGGCCAGGAAGCGGGTTCGGGATCCAAATGTGTTCGGTCCCATGATGGTCCGGATGGGCGATGCGGACGCCTTTGTTTCCGGATTAACTTTCGACTACCCAGATGTCATCCGGCCCGCACTGCAAATCCACCATACGCGGGAAGGTGCCCGGCGGGCAGCCGGGGTTTATATCATGATCGTGAATAACAGGACCTATCTTTTCACCGATGCAACGGTAAACATTGAGCCGAGCGCAGAGGATCTGGCAGAAATCGCCTGCCTCTCAGCAGATTTCGCTCGCCAATTAGGGTTGGAACCGCGCGTAGCGTTATTATCTTTCTCCAACTTTGGCAGTGCGCCCCACGCGCTATCCGAAAAGGTTGCCAGAGCAATCAATATCATAAATAGCCGCTGCCCGGACTTCGCTGTCGATGGCGAGATGCAGGCAGATACCGCGGTCGTTCCTGAGATCATTGAGGATCGCTATCCATTCAGTAAGGTACGGGATGCCAACGTTCTGGTATTTCCTTCGTTGGAGGCGGCGAATGTGGCTTACAAGCTGCTGGCCAGATTGGGGAACGCTCAGGCGATTGGCCCTATCCTTTTGGGTGTCGGCGCTCCCGTCCACGTCCTGCAAACCGGGGACGAGGTCAAAGATATCGTTAACATCGCCGCGGTTGCAGTCATGGACGCAGTAAGCCGCGAGGAGTAGTTTATCAAGAGCCACTGTGATTTGTGGATAGTTACGGCCGCAAAATATGGTGGTCTTTCAAGGCTCCTCAGGATGCATTTCATCCAAATATGCCTGGAATTCGGCGACAACCGGTGAATATTCCGGAAGGTTGGCGAGATTTTCCAATTGGTAAGGATCCAGAATGGTATCGTATAATTCGGGATCGAATTGGTCCCAGGCTACATAGAGGTATTGATCGGAACGAACTGCCAAATAGTGGTCTGGCTCGATCCAGTTCTCCACGATCAGCTGGTCTCTCCAATTCCCTTGTGCCTCAAGGAGGGCCATAAGAGAAAGCCCATCGGTGTCAGAGGGGATGGAAAGACCAGCCAGCTCGTACAGAGTCGGGGCGATGTCAATGTTCGCCACTAATTCAGAGACTTCTCGCGCCGCTGGGATAAGCGGTGGGTAACGTATGGCGAAGGGCACCAGAATTGATTCTTCGTAGGCATAACCCTTTCCCCGGCGCAAGCGGTGTTCTCCCCAAAAATAGCCATTATCTGAAAGATAAAGGACGAAAGTCCGATCCAATTCTCCGTGCTCGGCAATCCTATCTAAAATACTTTCCACGGCGATGTCTAATGCGTTCAAGCTTTGTAATTGTCTACGCCGGACAGCATCGATATCCTGGACATCGCCATCAGCTATGATGGGTAGAGTCTGAATCCAGTCCGGTTTATCAGAAACATCTTCCTCGTTAAAGCTGGGCGGCCGGTAATCCGGCAAATCCGCATACAGGTTTTCATCTTCGGTCGCTGGGAACGCTGGTTCGTGTGGGGCGTTTGGTGAGTAAATCAGCAGAAAAGGCTGCTCCTGTTGCAGCGCGGAATCCAGGAAGTTCAAAGCGTAATCCCTCAAGATATATGTAATATAACCTGGCCGGTCCTGCCATTCTCCGTGAACGTTGAGGTGCGGATCGAAATAGGAGCTGCTCCCGCCTGCGAAGGAAACCCAAAAGTCAAATTCAGAACGCACTGAGCCATCCCATGAGTTCAGGTACTTGCCAACCAGAGCAGTAAGATAGCCGGTGTCCTTCAGTTCTTGCACGAAGGTTTTTTTCTCCAGCGGATCATTATTCACAAGGACGCCATGATGATGAGCGTACATTCCGGTGAGGATGCTGGAGCGACTCGGACAGCAAGACGAGGTGGTGATGTAAGCCCGCGAAAAGCGAGCTCCTTCGTTGAATATCCGGGACTTGGTGCGGGGCATGTAATCTATGGTGTCAAAACGCTGGTCATCGCTGAGGATGAGGAGGATATTTGGACGTGCAGGCTCAGGTGTGGCGGTGGGCGAGGGCGTCAGCGTGGGCTCCCTGGCGATGAACGGAATAAAAGCGGGCACAATTGTCGTGCTTGTCGCAAGGGTCTCCTTGGATTGATCCGGCGCAGGCAGGGCCGTTCCACGGGTAAAATTTTGCGCAGGCATGCAGGAGCTCGCAAAAACGGCGATCAGCGTCAGGATCAAAATCTTCAGTTTCAAGTGATTGAGATTTCAGAAGTTCTCATTATGGTGTCATTGCGAGGCGTTCTTTGCCGAAGCAATCTCCTGCACGGCTCGGATGAGATTGCTTCGTCGCAAAAACCGCTCCTCGCAATGACAAAATGAGAATTGCTGTCGAGATTTCTTATCATTTCCAATCTGCGAGAGATCCTGGTATATTAGAGGGATGGGCGATTAGGCAATGGCGATTGAAGACAATCGCTTGGGCGATCAGGGGACCAGGGAATAAGGGAATAAGGGATAAGGGCATGGCGTAGTGCGTGCTGCGTATTTCGTAGGTGATCGGAAGGCGGCGGCGATGGTCAGTTTTGGAGCACGGCAAGTAAATTAGCGAACGGTAAGCCAGGTAGACAAGGAGGAAGATTTGGCTGAAGCTACCCGGATCTGTTTTGTCTGTTTGGGTAATATTGTGAGAAGCCCGCTCGCGGAAAACTTGTTTCTTCACCTTGCCGAAGATGCTGGAGTGGATCACAAGTATGAGGTCGATTCAGCGGGCACGTCTGGCTATCATATTGGTGAATCTCCTGATCCTCGCATGCGGCGGGTTGCGGCGCGCCACGGCTTAGAATACGATGGGCGGGCCCGAAAGTTCGCCCGCCAGGATTTCGATCGTTTTGATCTAATCGTAGCGATGTCGTCCACTAATCGGGAAGACCTGTTGAGGATTGCCCCTGACGAAGAAGCGGAGAAAAAGACTCGCCTCCTGAGAGAATTTGATCCCCAGGGAGGTCCCGATGCATCCGTGCCCGATCCCTATTATGGTGGGATGGCGGGTTTTGAGGAAGTATACACGATCGTGGATAGATCGTGCCGGGGTTTGCTGCGGGACCTGGAACAACGATCAGAAAATGATTCCTGAAAAGGTTCACCATTGGCTCTCATACAACAGTTTTGGCTCGATAACTTCCTCGAAAGCCGTAAGCGGCGGTTGCATCAGCAATGGAAGGATTTTGGAGACTGCGGCTGGAGAGACGTTTTTTCTTAAGACTAATCAAAATTCTCCGCCCGAGATGTTTGCTCGAGAGGCTGAGGGATTGAAAGCGCTTACGGTGCCAGATGCACCGAGCGTTCCTAAACCTTTTCTTTACGACGACAACTTTCTTTTAATGGAAGACCTAAAACCGGCACAGCGGCGCAAAGACTATTGGCCGGATTTTGGACGCCGGATGGCAGCGCTGCACAATCGCGCCTACAATCAATTCGGTTTTCAGCACGACAATTATATCGGGAGCACCCCTCAGCCCAATCCCTGGACCGCAAATGGTCACGTCTTTTTCAAAGAACACCGTCTTAGATATCAGGTAACTTTAGCAGTCGAACGGGCCTTGCTCTCAAGCGAAAATGCTCGCCGGCTGGATAAGCTGGCGGATAGTTTGCCAGAGCTCATTCCCGAACAACCGGCTTCGCTAATTCATGGCGACTTGTGGGGTGGAAATGCCATGACCGATCAATATGGCGGACCTGCAATCATTGACCCGGCGGCTCACTTCGGTTGGGCAGAGGCCGATTTGGCCATGACTGCCCTTTTTGGCGCTTTTCATGAAGAGTTCTACCGGGCGTATCAGGAGGTTCGCCGGCTGGAGCCCGGTTTTCGAGAACGGTTCCCGCTTTACAATCTATATCATTTGCTGAATCATTTGAACTTGTTTGGCAGCGGGTATCTGAGCCAGGTACTGGGCGTCATTCGGCGTTTTTCTTAGGATAATGAACCTCCGCTGGATGCGTAGGTTTTATTTAACGAAAAGTAGTTTTCATAATCAGGCGCCCAATCCTGTGGATAATATTCACCAGAAGCTCTATCCTGGATATAGATTCCCTGGTATTCGCCGCGTGTGATCCGGTTGAGCGCCTGGATAAATACATCGATCTCCTCCCTGGTATTGTACAGTCCAAAAGAAGCTCGCACCAAGCCGGGCATATCCGATTTATCTCCCGAAAGCATTCGCAGGCGCACCGATTCGGCTTGTTCGCTCGAAAGCTGAAGCAGGTGGAGGATATAGGGGTGGGCGCAAAAACAACCGCTGCGGACGCCGATGCCGAATTCGAATCCTAAGATCGAAGCAACGAGAAAATGCGGATGGTTCTTGACGCGCAGTGGGATTACTCCCAGTCTCCCGCCAGCGGCCTGCGGATCGGCATTCCCAAAGATCTCAACCCCGGGCACTTTTTGAAGTTGATCCAGAGCGTAAGCGGTCATTTCTGTTTCGTGGTGAGCGACAGCATCCATGCCAATCGTTTGCAGCTGCTGGATGGCGGCTGCCAGAGCGATGGCGCCAACCGTGTTGGGGCTTCCGGCCTCCTCTCGGTCGGGTAGACCACCCCAGACAACCTCGTCGAGAGTGACAATCTCCACGGTACCGCCGCCGGTCAAATCTGGATCGCCGACTTCAAAAGTATCCCGTCTTCCTATTAGCGCCCCAGAGCCAAAGGGCGCGTACAGCTTATGGGCTGAAATGGCAATGTAATCCAGGTGTCCTGGATCATCCAGAGGACCCAGCTCCACTTTGCGATGGGGGGCAAGCTGAGCGCAGTCCACCGCAATTTGAGCGCCAACAGCATGGCTTTTTTCTGCCAGGCGATGAATTGGATTCAGAAAACCGGTGACATTGCTGGCACCGGTGATAGCGACAAGCGCGATACGTCCTGAATAGATTTCCAACTTCTCATCAAAGTCCTCTTCGTCTAAGCGGCCATCCGGAGTTAATTTCACATGAATGGTTTTGGCCGCAGCGCGCCAGGGCAGGTCATTGGAATGATGCTCCATTCCAGTTGTTATGACAATATCCCGGTTTGGAGAAAAGGAAAAACGGCGAGCGAGCTTGTTGATCGCTTCGGTTGTGTTCTTGACAAAAATGCAGGTGGAACAGGACGGGTCAGCGCCGACGAAATCCAAAACCGATTGGCGGGCGACTTCATAAAAGTGTGTGGAGAGCTGGCTCTTAAAACCGGTGCCGCGGTGTACGCTGCTGTAGAAATCCAAAAAGTTATTGACCGCAGCTTGAACAGATTTTAGAGCAGGCGTGGAAGCGGCGTTATCAAAGTTGATATAGCGCTGATGGTTTCCGTTCAGCAGAGGAACTTTGATATCTGTTCCCGTGAAGAGGTGGGCAAAGTCTGTGGCTGCGATCTTCATGGTCACTCCTCTAATTGGTTTAATGGATTTGCACTTTTGTAAATTATTTGTCAGGACTAAATCGGAGAGAAATACTTGCAATTAATTCTGTTTTCGTATATACTGTGTGTGTTTGTGGGATAAAGTGGGAGGAAGTGGAACGCCGGGATAGGCCGGCGTTCACCCGTTAAGGATAGGTTAGAACATATGTTTCTGGGCCAGTACCAGCACAATATCGATAGCAAAGGTCGGCTTACGATCCCGGCACGCTTCCGGGAATTGCTGGTTGCGGAGGGCGCCTATGTAACCCAGGGTTTTGATAAAAATCTCATGGTTCTGACCGTACCTTCCTTCAATCAAATTTACCAACGCGTCAACCGGATGAGCATGACGGATCCCATGGCTCGGTTGCTGAAACGTCTGATATTTTCTGGTGCAGACCGGGTCGATGTCGATAAGGTTGGCAGAATCCTTATCCAGCAGTTTTTGCGTGAGGCTGCCTCCCTTGACACCGAGGCGGTAATCGTCGGTGTCGGCGATTACTTCGAAATTTGGTCGCCCACTATCTGGGAAGAACAGCTGACCCAATTGAAGGACGTCGAAGCAAATGCGCAACGGTTTATGACCCTGGAACTTTCACCAGGAGTCTAGGTTTTGAAGGTGCCCGCAAGTTTATTGGTGCAAAACGCTGGTTTACACCGATGAGCAAATCTTGGCCTCATCAACCCGTCCTTTACAATGAAATTATACACGCTTTACAGCCGCAGAGCTCAAATTCCTATGTTGATGGAACGCTCGGGGCAGGAGGGCATGCCAGGGGCATCTTAGAAGCCAGTTTCCCCGATGGTCGCCTTTTAGGCATGGATGTAGACCCACAGGCCTTAGCCGTTGCCCAGGAGCGGCTGGCGGAATTTGGTTCTCGTGCTGTCATCATCCAGGCCTCATATACCACGCTAAGCGAGCAACTGGACGAATTGGGCTGGGATAAAGTAGATGGCATCCTGTTGGATCTTGGTTTGTCGTCCATGCAAGTAGACACACCTGAACGCGGCTTCTCATTCAAAGCAGATGCGCCGCTGGATATGCGTTTTGATCCGCGCAATCCGGCAACGGCGGCTGATCTGGTGAACTATCTGCCAGAGAAGGAGCTCGCAGATTTGATTTACCGGTACGGAGAAGAGCGGCGTTCACGGCAGATCGCGCGTGCGATTGTTAAGGCACGACCGATTGAAACCACACAAGAACTTGCGCAGCTGGTGGCTCGTGCTGTTAGAGGTGGAAGACAAGACATCCATCCGGCCACGAAAACTTTTCAGGCGCTGCGAATTGCGGTCAATCAGGAGCTGGAATCGTTGGAAACAGTGCTGCCGCAGGCGGTTGCTTCATTGAACCCTGGTGGAAGATTGGCGGTAATCGCATTTCATTCGTTGGAGGATCGCATCGTAAAGCAATTCTTCCGGCAAGAGAGCAGAGACTGCATCTGCCCACCCCGGCAGCCGGTCTGTACCTGCAATCATCAAGCCACCATCAGAGAAATTACGCGGCGACCGATCATGCCTCAGGATAAAGAAATCCAGGAAAATCCGCGGGCGCGTAGCGCTCGCCTGAGAGTTGCAGAAAAGATTAGCGGATAAGATCTTGGCATGACACTTGCATGACTGGTAATTCAGCAAGACGAAGCGGCTTTCAAAACCAATTTGCATGTTCGCTCTTTAGAAGTGGTTCTTTGTCCAGGTTAAAAAGATGGAAAGTGTGCAACGTTTTACACATGCTTATAGTCAGGCGCCATGGCGGAAGCAGCTGCAGCTCATCGGTCTCTTCTTGCTTGGCCTGATTATCGTGGCCCTGGTTGCAGGCATTTACTTGAATGTGACTGCAAGAGCAGCAACCATAGGGCGCAGTATTCAGGGCTTGCGGTTCGACATAGAGGAACTCGAACGGGGGAATGCAGATCGCGAATCCCAGCTGGCGGTGCTCACCTCTAATCTCGAAATGCAGAAGCGAGCAGAGGACTTGGGCTTTTACTCGGTTGATTCCGGCGAAATCGTCTATGTCGTTGTCCCGGGTTATATTGAACGGCAACCGCTAGACCTGGATGCCTCTGCCACGACTCCACTGCCGCGGATTCAAACGCTGTCACCAGAGTACACACAGTCCTTATTTGACTGGATCAGAGAGCGAGTGTTTGAGCCCGCATCACCGTTAGCGGAGGTCAGACCGTGAGAACTGAGTACTCCTGGCGCTATACCACATTGGGCTTGTTGTTGACTGCATTAGCCTTGTTTATTATCTTGCAAATGGTTCGCATCCAGCTCAGTCCCCAAGCCCAGGTGTTCCGCGACCGGGGTGCGGCATACTCCGGAGGCTGGCGAACGATCGTGCCTGCTCGGGGTGAAATTTATGATCGTTGGGGACACTTGCTGGCTGGGAATACGACCGTCTATGAAGTTGGGGTTGAACTATCGGAAGTGGAAAATCCTTCTACAATTGCTCTCGCACTCAACGCCACTGCGGGAGCGGACTATGATGAGGTATTTTCCGCTGTCAGCCAGGAACCTTCTGCGACGGCCGTTTACCGGGTCTTAGCTGACTTTGTTTCCGAAGAGCAAAAAGCGCGCCTGGAGCAACTTGCCATGGAGATGGAAGTAGCTTATGGAGGAAGTAATGAATCGAACCGCCCGAGCCTGGCCGGTTTAAGGTTTGTTCCCCATCTCCAGCGGAGCTATCCGGAGAAAGATCTGGCTTCCAACATCCTTGGCTTTGTGAACCGTGAGGGAAAGGGCTTTTTTGGAGTTGAAGAGAAATTTAGCGATCTTTTAGCCGGGTCTCCCAAGACGGTTTGGATTCCGCTAGATCCAAACCGGGTTGAGGAAATTCCCGACGTTCCACCAGGCGCCAGTTTGACCCTCACGATTGACCGCGCTATTCAGACTGAAGTTCAAGATATTCTGGATGGAGCTTTGGTGACCAGTGGCGCCGAAGCCGGAACCATTATCGTAATGCATCCCCAGACCGGTGAGATCCTGGCCATGGCTACTACCCCGCGTTTGGATTTAAATGAGTATTGGCGATATAATGAAGTTTTTGTGAATCCAACGCCATTTAACCGGGCAGCAAGCAAATCCTATGAACCGGGTTCTGTATTTAAAGTTCTAACGATGGCTGCTGCCCTGGATAGTGACACAGTGAAGCCCAATACTCCTTTTCTGGATACCGGTGTTTTTGAGATAGGAGGCGCGGTAATCCACAACTGGAATAGCGGCGCCTGGGGACCTCAAGACATGCTTGGTTGTATGCAGCACTCCCTGAATGTTTGCCTGGCCTGGGTTGCTTCCCAGACGGGCGCGAACACCTTTTACAGCTACCTGCAAGACTTCGGTATCGGGCGCCTCACCGGAATCGATATGGCCGGCGAAGTTCCTGGACGGCTGAAAATGCCAGGCGACAGCGATTGGTACGAAGCTGATCTAGGTACCAACTCTTTCGGACAAGGAGTTTCGGTGACAACAGTTCAAATGGTCATGGCTGTCTCGGCCATTGCAAATGATGGCAAAATGGTCACTCCCCGGGTAGTAAAGTCTATCTATGATAAAGGGAAAGAGTATAATTCGTCACCGCAGATCGCCGGCATGCCTATTTCAGATGAGACCGCGCAGACGTTGACCAAGATGTTAGCCACATCTTTAGAAACAGAATCATCGGATGCGTTGGTGGAGGGATATCGGGTTGCAGGCAAAACTGGAACCGCGGAAATCGCAACACCATTAGGCTATACAAGCAGCGCCACCAATGCGTCATTCGTTGGTTGGGGACCGGTAGATGATCCTCAATTTCTCGTCTATGTATGGTTAGAAAAACCAACTTCTTCTCCCTGGGGTTCCGTTGTGGCCGCCCCGGTTTTTCAGGATGTCGTGGAACGATTAGTGGTTCTAATGAATCTTCCACCAGACGATATCCGCAAGCGCTGGATGAATAGTCAATAAATTGATGCAAGCTTATAGGTTCAGGACCTGATTCAATGCTGACCCTGGCCGATGTTTTCGAAGCCTTAAGCGGTTTTCGACCTGAGCGTGCTGATCAAGTTGTTACAGAAGCGGTTGTCGATTCGCGTGAAGCCATTCAAGGATCCTTGTTTGTCGCTTTACCGGGAGAACAAGTTGACGGTCACGATTTCGTTCAGAATGCATTCGACAACGGGGCCATTGTTGCTCTGGTGCAACGAGACCCCTCTGGTTGCTATCCGGTTTTGGACCTGAATGCGGATTGGACAGCGCATGTAAGTGAGATCATTCAGACCCCATTTTGTTTGCTGGTACCGGATAGCTTGCAAGCTTTACAGAAAATCGCTCACTTCTGGCGGCGTAAACTTACTCTGCGAGTGGTTGGCATCACTGGCAGCGTGGGCAAATCGACCACCAAGGAACTGGTCACCGAAGTTTTGAGCCAACGTTACCGGACATTAAAGAACCCGGGCAATCTCAATAATGAAATTGGTTTGCCGCTGACTGTATTGCGGTTGAACGAGGACCATGACCGAGCGATTTTGGAGATGGGTTTATACGTACCCGGTGAGATCGCCTTTCTGTGCGATCTGGCGCTGCCAGAGGTCGGTGTTGTCACAAATGTCGGCATGGTTCATGCGGAACGAGCTGGATCTCAAGAATCGATTGCCAAAGGCAAGGCCGAATTGGTAAAATCTTTGCCGCCCGCTCCTGATGGCGTGGCCATACTGAATTACGATGATCCCTGGGTGCGTGCGATGGCGAGCGAGACTCGGGCTCAAGTTTTTTTCTATGGATTGGATCCTCAGGCGGAGCTCTGGGCGGATGGTGTCGAGGGGCTGGGATTGGATGGAATTCGTTTCCGTTTGCACTATCGCAGCGAAACCCTGCACCTGCGCGTTCCTCTAATCGGTCGCCATTCGGTGCATACGGCTCTAAGGGCCGCGGCGGTTGGCCTGGTCGAGGGCTTGAACTGGCAGGAAATCATTAATGGTTTGCGTTCCGGCAATGCGCAATTACGTCTGGTCACTGTCCGCGCCAAAAGCGGGGCACTCGTTCTGGATGACACATACAACGCTTCACCGCAGTCTACATTGGCGGCGCTTAACCTCCTGGAAGAGTTGGAAGGTCACAAAATTGCGGTATTGGGAGACATGCTGGAACTGGGTCAATATGAGGAGCAGGGGCATGAGATGGTCGGCGCTCGGGCAGCTGAAGTGGTGGATGAGCTGTTCACCGTCGGAGAACGGGCCCGCATCATCGCCCGAGCGGCTTTTCAAGCCGGACTAACGGAGGAAGTTATCCACGAATTTGAGAATTCAGACCAGGCGATTGAACATCTAATCGAGCGGCTTGGCGCCGAAGATGTGGTTCTCGTGAAGGGTTCCCATGGGATGCGCATGGATCGAATTGTTGCAGCCCTGGAGGAAAGTTCATGAGCCAAGCCCCCATGGCGTTGGCTTTGGCCGGATTCAGTTTCATGTTAACTGTGATCTGGGGTACGCCGCTATTGAGGATCCTGAGGCACTTTAAAATCGGTGAGATAATCCGGGTTGAGGGGCCGGAACGTCACTACACCAAGTTTGGCACGCCTACCATGGGTGGAGTGATGATCGTTCTGCCAGTAGCCTTGATCACGATTTTGCTGAACGCTGGATCTCTCATCGGGCTTACCGTTCTGGGACGGTCTGTCCTGGTGCCGCTAGGAGTGATGGGGATTTATTCCATCCTCGGCGCAATCGATGATTGGGAAGGAATCCGCGGACGCCGGCCTGGCCAGGGAATGAGAGCCAGAACCAAGTTTCTTCTTCAGGTGCTATTTGCCCTGGCGACCGCGCTCGGGCTGAATTATGTGTTAGATGTGCCGCATTTATTTATCCCGGGTGTACCGGTAGAGCTGGATCTTGGTTTATTTTATGTGCCGATCGCCATGTTCATCATCGTGAGCACTTCAAACGCGGTGAATCTAACGGATGGTTTAGATGGCTTATCCGGTCTGATCGCGGCAACCGCCTTTGCTGGCTTTGGCGCCATCGCCTTGCTCCAGCAACAGGTCTTCCTGGCTCGTTTTTGCTTCACGCTGGTCGGGGCGTTATTTGGTTTTTTATGGTTCAATGTCCATCCGGCGGAGCTTTTCATGGGAGACACCGGATCGCTTTCCTTGGGAGCTACCCTGGGGGTCGTCGCGCTAATGACGGGCCAGTGGGTGCTTCTCCTGGTGATTGCGGTTATTCCATTCAGCGAAACGTTGAGCGTGCTTTTACAGGTCTTGTATTTCAAATTAACGGGAGGCCGGCGGTTATTTAAGATGGCGCCGTTACACCATCATTTTGAATTGTCGGGCTGGAGCGAAACCCAGGTGGTGCAGCGATTTTGGCTAATTGGCCTGTTGTTTGCCATGGTAGGCGTGGCGATGGCAGTTGTGTAAAGTGAATTGACGGAAATCAGCTTCGTAAAACAGAAATCTGGTGGATCCGAACGAATGAGAGATTGGTCTGGTCAGCGTGTGGTGGTCATCGGGGCGGCCCGGCAGGGGCTGGCCTTAACGCGCTACCTGGAGAGCCACGGCGCCAGGGTGACCCTCACTGACCGCCGTTCGTATGAGGATCTGCGTGCAGCTCGCCAAGCCTTGTCGGACCTATCTGTAGAATGGGTGCTTGGGGACCATCCGGCAAGTTTGCTACAGGATGCGGATCTGCTGTGTCCTTCAGGAGGCGTGCCACTCAACCTGCCGCTCCTGACAGAAGCAAAGAGGCGTGGTATTCCTCTGTCCAACGATTCGCAGATTTTTTTGGAGGCGGCGCCCTGCCGGGTAGTTGGAATTACTGGCTCGGCTGGTAAAACGACCACCACGAGCCTGGCCGGCAGAATCGCCGAGAAGTCCTTTTCTTTGCCCGACAAGAGTTCTCCCTATTCAGGGCTCTGGGTGGGCGGCAACATTGGTAATCCATTGATCAGCGATTTGGACAGGATGCACCCGGGCGATTTGGTAGTGATGGAGTTATCGAGCTTCCAGCTGGAGTTGATGACTTGCTCTCCGCAGGTAGCTGCTGTTCTAAATGTGACGCCAAATCATTTGGACCGGCACGGCACGATGGCGGCATATATTGCGGCAAAAGCGAGGATTCTTGCCTTTCAAACCCCGGAGGATGTCGCCGTTCTAGGCTTTGGAGATCCGGTTGCGCGCTCTTTCCAGGAAAATACCAGGGCCAAGATCATCTTCTTTGGATTGGAGGAACCTGCTTCTGGCCATATGGCGGTTTACCTGCGTGGTGATGAGATTGTCTTGCGGGATGACCGGCGGGAAGAGGCGCTACTGTCGCGCCGTGAGGTTAATCTGCCTGGTGAGCATAATTTATTGAATGTATTGGCTGCCTGCGCGCTGGCTTACGCGGCCAATTTACCCGTGGAAACCATGCGCGCCGGAGTGACTGGCTTTTCCGGGCTACCTCATCGCCTGGAATTTATACGGTCCTGGGGTGGCGCAGATTGGTATAACGATTCGATTGCTACCGCCCCCGAAAGAGCTATGGCTGCCATCAACTCCTTCGAACGACCAATCGTCCTTCTGGCCGGAGGCCGGGATAAGGATTTACCCTGGGAGGAATTTGCCAGGTTGGTGATCAAGCAGGTGGATCACCTGATCCTGTTTGGTGAGGCCGCAGAGAAGATTGTCCGGTCGCTAGATGGGATTTCATTGAACGGATATGGGGATGAACGGCGGCCGTATACCATAGATCGTTTTGATCGGCTGCACCAGGCGGTGATCGCGGCTTCCAAAATCGTTGAAAAGGACGATATCGTGCTGCTTTCGCCGGGCGGCACAAGTTTTGATGAATTTCGTGATTTTGAGGAACGAGGAGAATCTTTTAAGAAATGGGTACAGGAACTCCCTTAGAACTTGGAAGGAATATGGCCCGTCCTGCTGCGGGAAGAACCACCGTTGTGAAAAAATCGGTTCGCCTGGGTATTGACGTCCCGATGCTGCTGGTGGTGGTAACCCTGGTGATCTTTGGCTTGCTGATGGTGTACTCAGCCAGCTGGGATTATTCTATAGTTGTGCTGGACGAAGCGCCGATTTACATGTTTACGCGGCAATTGATGTGGCTGGGAGTAGGGTGTGCGTTTGCATTTCTTTTTACCTGGATCAACTACCATCGTTGGCAAAAATTTGCTGTCCTGGCTATGGGAGTGACCGTACTTGGATTGCTCGGCGTTCTGTTTTCAAACCAGGTAATCAATAATGCGGCCCGGACGATTTTTGGCGGTTCCGGCCAGCCCTCTGAAGCCGCGAAATTGGTTATTGTTATCTACCTGTCGGTCTGGCTCTATGCAAAGCGAGAACAGCTGAGCGATATCAGTTTCGGTCTGCTGCCCCTCGGTGGAATATTAGGCATCCTGGGCGGTCTAATCCTGCTGCAGCCCGATTTGAGCGCTGCTACTACACTATTTATTTTGGGCGGGATATTGTTCTTCCTGGCAGGCAGTGATATGCGCCAGATATTAATCCTGCTGATTGTGGGTTTGTTGATCGGATGGGTCGTATTCCGGCTGCACCCAACCGGCCGATATCGGATGGATGCCTATCTGCTAAGCTTTAGCGATCTGACGAAGGCACCTGTACATTTGTCTCGCGCCCTCGAAGCCATCGTCAAGGGTGGCTGGTTCGGGGTTGGCATTGGCCGTGCAGATACCAAGCTTACCGGATTACCGGTCCCTCCAACGGACAGTATTTTTGCGGTTGTAGGGGAAGAAACTGGCATCTTCGGGGCTTCTGCTCTGGTCGGCTTGTATGTCTTGTTACTTTGGCGTGGTCTTAAGATCGCAAACCAGGCGCCGGATGGATTGGGGAGATTGCTTGCCTCCGGGCTGAGCCTGTGGCTGGCCATGGAAGCTTTGATTAATATGGCTGTCATCGTTGGTCTTGTACCGTTTGCCGGTAACGCTTTACCGTTTATAAGTTATGGTGGCTCTAATCTGGTGGTCTCATTGGCGGCGATTGGTATCCTTCAAAATATTGCACGCATGTCTTCACGGATTCAGGAAGACGAGGAGAGAACCTTTGATGCGGTTGTTGATCTGCGCCGGCGGGACGGGCGGAGGCGTTTACCCCGCACTCGCGGTACTGCAGGCACTAGAGTCCGAAAATGAGCGCAAAACCGCCAGGTCGTTTGATGGAATGGAGGAGGATCAAGACCAGCAGGGCCGGATATCTGGTGTTGAGTTATTGTGGGTCGGCGGCCGAGGCGGCATGGAATCTGAATTGGTTCAACAACGCGGCGTAACTTATGCGGGCATCCCCGCTGCAGGAATACACGGCGTGGGACTTCGGGCTCTGCCGGGTAACCTGTGGGAGGTGGGTCGCGGTGTGATCAGTGCCCGGCGCATATTGAATCGCTTTCGTCCGGATGTAATGCTTTTTACCGGTGGCTTTGTGGCGGTTCCGGTGGCATTGGCCAGCAAGTTTCCAGGTCTGGGCATGCCTGCGCCAGCGAATTTGCTCTACGTGCCGGATATTGAACCCGGGTGGGCCCTGAAGATCCTGGCGCGGTTTGCCGACCAGATCGCTGTAACGGTTCCGGCATCCAGGCGCTACTTTGAAAAGGAAAAGGTGACTGTCGTAGGATATCCAACCCGGCGAGAGTTAATAACCTGGGACCGGGCAACTGCCCGCAAAACGCTTAATTTATCTGCTCTCCTCCCAGTCCTCCTGGTGATTGGCGGGAGCACCGGTGCGCGCTCCATAAATCGCGCTCTTCTGGCAATCTTGCCCCAACTGCTTGAAGAAATGCAGGTTGTTCATATCGCCGGGAAACGGGATTGGAAAGAAGTTGAGAGCTTCGAAAAAATGCTTACGGATCAGCAGCTGGCTCGCTATCGCGCCTATCCTTACCTGCACAGAGAAATCGGCGCAGCCCTGGCCATCGCGGATCTTGTCCTATCCCGAGCCGGGGCATCCTCTCTGGGTGAATATCCCCTGTTTGGGTTACCGGCGATCCTGGTGCCTTATCCCTATGCATGGCGCTATCAAGAAGTCAATGCGCGCTATTTGGTAGAGCGCGGTGCGGCTGCCATGATTCCGGATCAGGATATGCCGGATCGCTTGCTGCCAGCGGTGCGGGAGCTCATGAATAATCCCTCACGAAGAGAGAAGATGGGCCAGGCAATGTCAGAGTTAGCAAGACCCGATGCCGCCAAATCCATTGGTGACATTTTATTGAGGATGGCGGCAGGAAAAAGCAAAGGAAGGGTGTGAACTATGGTCAGCCTTACTGTCGTTTTTTGGATGTATGTGGTCTTGTTTGCAATAATCGGCGCCATGCGCGGTTGGGCAAAGGAATTGATGGTAACTTTTAGTGTTGTCCTCTCGCTGTTCATTGTTAATCTGTTAGAACAATTCGTGCCGCCCCTTCGAGAAGGAATTGGCGCGCTGCCGCGTTTCTGGGTCCGCACCGTCCTTATTACACTGTTGGTCTTTTTCGGTTACCAGACTCCCAATATCCGGGCCATAGCTGGCGCCCGTTTTGCCAGGGAACGCTTACAGGATGTTCTCTTGGGTTTAATCATTGGTGCGCTAAACGGATACCTGGTGGTTGGATCTCTCTGGTATTACATGGATCAGGCTGGCTATCCTTTTGCTCCATTTTTTACCGCCCCAAATTTGAGTGATCCGATGGGCCAGGCGGCAGAAGCCTTGATTTCGCGTCTGCCTCCAGTCTTCCTGCAGCCACCCTGGATATATTTCGCGGTTGCAGTGGCATTCTTGTTTGTGGTCGTGGTCTTTATCTGATGAAACACGTGCATTTGATCGGAATCGGCGGAACCGGTCTGTCGGCCATCGCCAGAGTACTGCTAGAAAGCGGTTATGTTGTCAGTGGATCTGACCGGGAGCTGAGCGCGCTGGCGCAGCAACTTACCTTGGCCGGAGCGCAGGTTTTTATTGGCCACAAAGCGGAAAACATTGCTGGCGCTGATATTGTGGTGCGGTCCTCGGCTGTTGCGGATGAAAATGTCGAAGTGCGGGCAGCTCGGGATAAACGAATTCCAGTTCTAAAGCGAGCGGAATTTCTTGGAAAGATTATGGAAAACAAACGGGTAATTGCCATTGCTGGCTCGCACGGCAAAACTACGACGAGCGCAATGATCGCCTGGATATTGACTGCCCTCGATCAGGATCCATCCTTTATTTTAGGCGGCATCTTGAAAAACCTTGGCACAAACGCCCGGGCCGGAAAAGGACAAAGTTTCGTGATTGAGGCCGATGAATACGATCGTATGTTTTTGGGATTGCAGCCAGATATCGCCGTGGTGACCAACGTGGAGCACGATCATCCGGATTGTTTTCCAAGCCCGGAGGAATTTCACCAGGCCTTTATGGATTTCGCTCAACAGCTGCTGCCGGATGGCATCTTACTGGTCTGCGGTGACGATTCTGGGGCGCGGGCTTTGGTCAGCGACGTTCCAAACCGCAGCCGGTCCATTCTCTATGGTTTGGACAGTTCTGGGATAGAACACCTGGATTATGTCGCACATGATCTCTATCTAGCGAAGAACGGCAGCTACCGCTACACGGCGATTTGCGCCGGGGAGCGTTTGGCTGAGGTCGCTCTGCAAGTTCCCGGAAAGCACAATGTCCAAAACTCATTGGCAGCATTAACGGTTGCTCAAGTGTTGAGTTTGCCCGTCGAACAGGCTGCGGCCGCGCTTGGAGAGTATCAAGGAGCTGGCCGGCGATTTGAAGTGCGTGGGGAAGCAGGAGGCGTCATCGTGATCGATGATTACGCCCACCACCCCACGGAGATCAGAGCTACAATTGCGGCTGCCCGCGAGCGATATCCCGCTCGCCAGCTGTGGGTGGTCTGGCAGCCGCATACTTATTCAAGGACAATGTTGTTGTTTGACCAGTTTGCCGGCGCATTCGAAAAAGCCGACCATGTATTGGTCACAGAGGTGTATGCGGCGCGCGAGCCGGCTCCGCCTGATTTTTCGGCTCAAAATGTGGTGAAGGCCATGCGCCATCCAGATGCGAATTTTGCGAGTGATTTCGAGCAGGCGACCGATTTTTTATCTGCCCATCTGAAGCCAGAGGCGGTATTGCTGGTACTTTCGGCGGGTGATGCGGACAGGATCAGCGCAAAGGTATTGGCTGCTCGATCAGAAAGTGAGGAGGATTATGCCTGAGGAGAAGCGCACGTTTGAATCCGAGATGCTTCCTGTGTCTTCGTTACACTTTAAGCGGGCGAGGGAAGCTGAAGGTGAATTAGGGCGAAAGGCCAGCACTCGCTTAGCGAAACGCAAAACTGTTTTTTCAAGGGAAGTGATTTTGCGCTTGATCGAGTGGTTGGAAAAGAGATAGGTCTTAAGGGCATTCGATATATTTTGATGATCATGCAATCCGCTACCACCCTGGATCTCCCCTGGCTGCGCCATACTTTCGGCAAGCGGCTTCAAGAAAATGTCCCCTTGGCGCGTCTTACCTCGGCGCGCGTAGGCGGAAAGGCAGACCTTTTCATAACTGCTGAATCGGCGGATGATTTGGCTAACATAGTCGATCACCTGTGGAATTCAAACACGCCTTTCTTAATAATGGGAGGCGGCTCGAATATGTTGGTGGGTGATGCGGGAGTCCGTGCAGTGGTGGTATTCAACCGGGCTCGAAAAGTCCGTTTCGATGTGGCGGGAGTACCTGCCAGCGTTTGGGCAGAATCCGGTGCGAATTTTGGTTTGATAGCCAGGCAGGCCGCGAAAAGAGGCCTATCTGGATTGGAATGGGCAGCCGGTATACCTGGTACCGTGGGCGGGGCTGTTGTGGGTAACGCCGGCGCTCACAAGGGTGAACTGTCCGGCAATCTGCTCGTGGCAGAGATCTTGCACCAAGAAAAATCGGACGCATTACGAGCAACGCAATCAGGAGAAAGGGAGGCAGGACATCGTAGAGAATATTGGAGCGTTGAGCGGTTTGGTTATCGCTACCGCACGAGCATCTTGAAGAAAATTCCCGGAAGGCACGTCGTGTTATCCGCTTCTCTTCGCCTGGAGCACAGCTCGCCTGAGAAGGTTAAGGCGAAGATTGAAGAGTTCGTGTCCTATCGCCGGCATACTCAACCACCGGGAGCCAGCATGGGATCGATGTTCAAGAACCCGGCGGGAGACTACGCCGGAAGATTGATCGAAGCTGCGGGGCTGAAGGGCAAAAAAATTGGGAGGGCCGAAATTAGCCCTCTGCATGCCAACTTTTTTATTAACCATGGCGGCGCTACGGCGGAAGATATCTGGAAGTTAATCCAGCTGACCCGCGATGCCGTGGAGAAAAAATTTGGCATCGTTCTGGAATTGGAAATTGAACCGGTCGGAGAGTGGTAGTTTCCGGTTCAGGCAGAAATTGAGTGATGATTGCAGTTTGAGTGCATAAAATGAACCACAAAATTAGGATCGGCGTGATATTCGGAGGACGGTCGGGCGAGCACGAAGTCTCGCTTATGTCGGCGCGTTCAATTCTCAGCGTCCTGGATCCAGACAAATACGAGGTTACTCAGATTGCCATCACTCACGAAGGCTCCTGGTTTTCTGGCGAAGATGTCCTGGAAAAATTTGCCAGTGACCAAAATGAAAATTTAACCCCGGTCACCCTGCTTGCTGATCCAATCTGGCAAGGGATTCAAAAGATCACCGAAACGCAGCAGGCCCACTTAATCGACCAGCTGGCTCACCTGGACGTTGTTTTTCCCGTTTTGCACGGCACGTTTGGCGAGGATGGCACCATTCAGGGGCTGTTGGAAATGGCCGGCGTAGCGTATGTTGGGGCCGGTGTGCTGGGCTCGTCTTTGGGAATGGACAAAGGCGTTTTCCGGCATGTTATGCGGGCCAATAATATTCCCGTGGTTGACACGCTAATGATAACTCGGAAAGAGATCACGAGTGCTATGGAATTCGTGCTAAAGCGCTCGGAAGCATTGGCGCCATACCCACTCTTTGTAAAACCCGCCAACCTGGGCTCTTCGGTAGGAGTGAGCAAGTGCCTGAATCGCTCGGATTTGCTGGAAGGATTAATGGAGGCCGCCCGATATGATCGAAGGATTCTGGTTGAGCGAGGGGTAAATGCCCGAGAGATCGAAGTGAGCGTATTAGGTAATGAAGATCCGGTTGCCTCAATTCCAGGAGAAATCATTCCGTCAGCGGATTTTTATACTTATGATGCTAAGTATCATGACCAGCGATCGAAATTGCTCATTCCGGCTCCGCTTCCCTTCGAAATATCGGAGAGGATCCGAAAATTGGCGATAAAAGCCTATCGGGCGATTGACTGCGCCGGGATGGCCCGAGTCGACTTTCTGTTGGAGAAGGACGCTGGAGAGATCTTCTTGAGCGAGGTGAATACAATCCCTGGTTTCACAAAAATCAGTATGTATCCTAAGCTGTGGGAAGCCAGCGGTTTACCTTATTCTGAGCTTGTCGATAAGTTGGTTGAGCTGGCTTTGGAGAGAAGATCTGAACGGGACTATACGGAATGGCGCTATCAGAGATAGCCTGCGCAGCAGTTGATTTGAGGAACTATGGCTCCTTCTGACCAGGCGACTAATCGGGCAGATGAAATTCGGAGTCGCAGATCTCGAAACTCACGCGGCCGGAATGCTTTTGGTTCGTCGAAAAGTGGCCGAAAGTCCAAATCTGCTGTGATGCCTCCCGTGCTGATGCGCGACCGTAGAAGTGGGGCAGCCGGTAAAAGTCGGAGAAAGGGCTCGCGGGCAAAGCGGCGCTATGATGTGGCGTTGAGCAGTCCAGGGGCAGAAATGCGCCTGCCTTCCTTACCAGTTATCCATATTGGATGGCGGTTGGTTTCCGGATTACTGGCCGGATTACTGGCATTCACGCTTTATACGCTATGGACCTCTCCGATGTATGAAGTCGCTACTGCCGAAGTGGAGGGAGCGATCAGATTAACCGACCACGATATCAATGCAGTGGCAAATGTGGCTGGAAAGCCAATTTTTGTAGTTGATCCCAGGCAGATCAAAAGGGATCTCCAGGTGGCATTTTTGGAGTTAGAGGATGTATCGGTCGAAGTGACGGTTCCGGGCGGGGTTAAGGTAAAAGTTGTTGAGCGCCAGCCGGTGCTTGCCTGGGAAGAGGATGGCCGGATCATGTGGATTGATTCCAAAGGAGTAGCCTTTCCACCGCGCGGAGAGGAGAGTCCTGCAATCCTGGTGAAAGCAGAGAACGGGCCGATTTCGGCTACGTCTGAGGGTGAAGACGATGGTGAATCCCAGGCGCTCGGCCGGTACTTGGCGCCTCAACTCGTAAGTGCTATCCTAACGCTCAGCCTTCAGGCCCCTGAGGATACCCCCCTGATTTTTACGAACGAGCGCGGCCTCGGGTGGGAAGATCCTCGCGGCTGGAAAGCTTACTTCGGCATGAACATGGAAGATATGGAAATGAAACTGCGTGTCTATAAGGCGGTAGTCAAAAGACTGAAAAATGAGGATATTCGCCCGGAGTTGATCAGTGTGGAGTATGTCCATGCTCCGTATTACCGGGTGGAGCAGTGAACTAAATGGATGATCAGATCATTGTAGGAGTAGACGTCGGCACGACCAAGATCTGCACCCTGGTCGCGCGCATCGAAGGCGAGATGCGCATGCGCATCCTTGGCGTTGGAATTGAACCGTCAAAAGGGATGCGGAAAGGCATCCCCGTTGATCTGCCGGCGGCAACCCGGGCGATTGAACGTGCCATCGAGAAGGCCGAGCGAACTTCAGGCCTGGAAATCAATTCAGCGCTAGTCAGTTTAGCAGGCTCCAGTGTGGCCTCCGTCAACAGCCGTGGAGTGGTCGGTGTTACCGGCAGGATGATCGATGAGGATGATGTCTATCGAGCCATAGAAGCTGCCCGCGCCGTGGCGATCCCGCACAACCGCGAGATCATTCATGTGATACAGCGTGGTTTTACTGTGGATGGTCAGGGAGGCATTCGCATGCCTCTTGGAATGCACGGTTATCGCCTGGAAGTTGAGACTCATATTATCACCGTTGCCGCCTCAACTGTTGAGAACTTGCGCAACTGTGTTGCCAGTGCGGGGGCCGAGGTCAGCCAGTTTGTACTCAATCCCCTGGCGTCTGCGGAGGTGGTGCTCTCCGAGTCAGAACGGGAAATGGGTGTAATCGTTTGTGATATGGGTGGCGGAACGACGGATCTGGCTATATTTATTGATGGAGATGTATGGCACACGGCGGTCCTGGCAGTCGGTGGTGACCATATCACCTCGGACATCGCGCATGGTCTGCGTTTATCGATTCCACAGGCTGAAGAAATCAAGAAACAGCATGGTTTTGCCTTCCAGGACGAAGTCGGCGAAGATGAGCATTTCAGCATCCGTCCCTTCGGTGAGGATCATGCGGTTCAAATCAGCCGACGGGAACTGGCGCTAATCATTGAAGCGCGAGTAGAGGAGATTTTTGGATTGGTCCTCCAGGAGATTAAGAGATCTGGTTATGATGGGCTGTTGCCGGCCGGAATGGTACTGACCGGAGGGTCAAGCGCTCTGCGCCAAATGCGCAACCTGGCCAGCCGGGTTTTGGCATTGCCGGTGCGGATCGCTCAGCCCGAAAACCTGGTTGGGATGACCGATAACTTGCAGAGTCCCGCATATTCAACCAGCGTAGGTCTGCTGGACTGGGCGATGCTTATGACGGAGGTTGGACCTGGGGCTGGAAGACCAGGGCCGAGAGTTCAAGGAGGTGGTTTAGATTGGGAGAATATTAAAAATTTGCTCAGGCGTTTATTGCCATAAAAAGGATTGGTTCATAAATAACGTATTCTGTTCTTCGTAGTCAGGTCTAAATTTTAAAAGGTCAAATAATATAGAGGAGGATGAATTTAATGAGCGCACTGGTCAATCCGCCAAATCAGGTGGAATCGTTCGCCAACATCAAGGTTGTTGGTGTGGGTGGTGGTGGTTGCAATGCCCTCGATCGCATGATCGAGGAAGGTCTTCAGGGCGTTGAGTTTGTCGCAGTTAATACAGATGCTCAGGCTTTGATGCTTTCCAAAGCGTCAACACGGGTCAGAATTGGCGAAAAGCTGACGCGTGGATTAGGATCCGGTGGAAATTCCGAAGTTGGAAAGAAAGCCGCCGACGAGTCAGCTGAGGAATTATACGAAGTCCTCAAGGGGTCGGATATGGTTTTTATTACGTCAGGTATGGGCGGTGGCACCGGCACCGGCGCCTGTCCGATAGTAGCGCAAATCTCTAAAGAGGTTGGCGCGTTAACCATTGGTGTCGTCACGCGCCCCTTTACCTTTGAAGGTGCTCGCCGGATTCAGAATGCTGAAGGTGGCATTACCAAGCTGAAAGAGCAAGCCGACACCCTGATCGTGATTCCCAATGACCGTCTCCTGCAAATCGTGGATAAGCGGGCCAACCTTCAGGATGCTTTCCGCATCGCCGATGATGTGCTTCACCAGGGTGTCCAGGGCATCTCGGAGCTGATCACCGTCCCTGGCCTGATCAACCTGGATTTTGCTGACGTTCGCACGATTATGTCGGAAGGCGGAGCAGCACTGATGGCGGTCGGTCGAGCAAGCGGGGAGGATCGCGCTCGCGAAGCCGCCGAGAAGGCCATTTCCAGCCAGCTTCTCGATATTACCATCGATGGCGCGCGCGGCATTCTGTTCAACGTCACTGGCGGTCCCGACATGACGCTCTTCGAGGTTAACCAGGCAGCCGCGATTATTAAGGAAACCGCTCATCCGGATGTGAATCTGATCTTCGGTGCGGTAGTTGATCCGAATATGGGAGATGAGGTGCGCATAACGGTAATCGCCACGGGTTTTGAGCGAACGGGGATGCCACGCCGCGTCCTTGAGGCCCCGGCTTCTCGGGTAGAGGAATCCCTGGCGCGCAGGCCCGAACCGATTGAACAGCAAGCGCATGCGAGTAAACCAGCGGAATTCCAGCCGCGAACCTTCAACACAGAAGACCTGGATATTCCGACCTTTTTGCGCAACCGGGGGCGCTAGCGTTTGCCCGACAAAATTATTGATAATTCCCCAGGCTACTGGTCCTCCTCCCAGTGGCCTGGGATAGCTTGCTTTAATATCAAGCTTCGTTTGTTTGAGGAGCCCAACTCTTAAAACTTTGCGCACCTTACAAAATTTTAAGGTTGAATTGGCAGCGGTTCTCTTGCAATATGAGAATAATTGTGCTAGAATAAACTCCTTCTATGCCATATATGTGGGATTGAAAAACGATTACCCCTATATATGGCGGCAACACATGTTCTAGTTAAATGGGGCAGGAATGCGTTGTCCATATTGTCACAATGAGCGCTCCAAGGTTGTTGATACTTCACATGACACTCGTGGCGGGGTTCGCCGGCGACGGGAGTGCATCAACTGCGGACAGCGCTTCAGCACCTATGAAAGAGCCATACTGGCAACGCCGCTAATCATCAAGCAGGATGGCACTCGTGAGGAGTTTGACCGCGATAAGCTGAGTCGCGGGATCCGGATATCATGTGCCAAACGGCCAGTTTCCGCCGCTGATATTGACCGGCTGGTCGGAGAAATTGAGGCCGCGCTCCAGGCCATGGGTCGTGCTGAGGTTTCCTCACGCGTGATTGGGGATATGGTGATAGCTGGTTTGAAGGAATTGGATCAGGTCGCTTACATTCGCTACGCCATTGTCTACCTGGGTCTCGATGACCTGCGTTCCATTCGGACTGAAATCGATCGCCTTCTAGAAAGCTAATTGTTTGCCCGTCCACGACGAAAATGGGGAAGCGTGCCTCGGGTTATTTTACTGTCGAATTAATACTGGTCAGGAAGGAGAATCTAGCATGTTACAGGAAGTTGAATCCCGAGATGCGAAACAAGGAATGCCGCCTACACCCCCGATACCCTCGGATGTTCAAAATGTCGACTTGACAGAAAATGCCCGCCAGGTTTTTACCCGCCGGTATGTTCGGCGGGGACAGGATGGTAAACCGTTAGAAACCCTTGAGGAGACTTTTTGGCGAGTGGGATACCACGTCGCTAAGGCCGAACGGGCCTGGCGTCAGGAGGTCGAACCGATAGCTCTAAATTTCTACGATTTGTTGGCTGAAAGACGCTTCTTCCCCAATTCACCTACTTTCACCGGTGCGGGTACCCCTTTAGGCCAGCTTGCCGCTTGTTTTGTTCTTCCCATCAGTGATGATATGGGCCGGGATTCGGCCGGGATTTTCCAAACCTTAAGGGACGCGGCTCTGATCCAGCAGACCGGCGGGGGAAATGGCTTCGCATTCTCCCGCCTGCGGCCTAAAGGGACCCTGGTTAAGTCCTCAGCCGGCCAGGCGACCGGACCGGTAGGATTCCTGCGAGTGTATGATAAAGCCTTTGGAGAGGTAGCTCAGGGCGGCAGCAGGCGTGGCGCCAATATGGCGGTGCTTCGTGTGGACCATCCGGATGTTGAAGAATTCATTTGCTGCAAAACAGATGAAAACGCCATTACCAACTTCAATATTTCCGTGGGCATCACGGATGCCTTTATGGAAGCCGTCAAGCAAGACGAGGAATGGGAGCTGCGCTTCCCTGATGTCAGTTCTTCGCAGTATTCCGGCTTCAGCGGTACATTGGAGCAGGCCGAGCAGGCCGGTGTTCCGGTCAAAGTTTACAAGCGCCTCCCCGCCCGGGATCTGTTCGAAAAAATTGTCCGCCAGGCGCACCACAATGGCGAGCCCGGCATGCTCTTCCTGGACGCAGCCAACCGGTCAAACCCTGTTCCCCATCTTTACCAGTTAGAGGCAACCAACCCTTGCGGCGAGCAATTTTTAGGGAATTACGAAAACTGCTGCCTGGGCTCGGTCAATTTAGCCCAGCATTTTGGCGCTGAGGGAACCGTCGATTGGGAGAAATTGCAAAAGAGTGTTGAGCTTTCGACACGCTTCTTGGACGATGTGGTTCAGGCCAACGCCTACGTGCCCGCCGTTCCGCATCTCCAGGAGGCTGCTTACCGGGCGCGCCGCATTGGCCTGGGCATCATGGGGTTGGCCGATTTGATGTACCACGCCGGCATTCGCTATGGCTCGGAAGAAGGTCAGGAGTTCGCCGCCCAGGTGATGGAATTTGTGCGCTATCACAGCATGCTTGCCAGCGTCAAATTAGCCGAAGAGCGCGGACCTTTTGAAGCAATCGAAGGCTCGATCTACGATCCCAAGAATCTCAAATGGGAGCCTCCGCAACCATTGGAGGCTTACAGGCGTGATTGGGGACGTCCAGAATTAGATTGGAGCCTGGTTCTAGAGGGAATCCGCGCCCATGGCATCCGCAACGCAGCTCAAACCACGATCGCTCCGACCGGAACCATCGCTACCGTCGCGGGCTGCGAAGGCTATGGCTGTGAGCCGGTTTTTGCGCTGGCTTATATCCGCCATGTCAACGATAACGGAAAAGACCTGCAGCTCACCTACACCAGCCCGCTTTTTGAAGAAGCCTTGATCCAGGCCGGCATTGGGGAAGAAACCCGGAGCAGGATTGTCGAGCACGTCATGGCGCACGGAACTTGCCAGGATCTGGATGATATGCCCGATTACATGCGTCACACCTTCGTGGTTTCCCAGGACATCACCGCCGAGGAACACGTGCGCATGCAGGCGGCTATGCAGGCGTTTGTGGACAACAGCCTATCCAAGACGATAAACTTTCCGGCTAATGCAGCGGAGGAAGACGTAGCCACGGCTTACCAGTTAGCCTGGGAACTCGGCTGCAAGGGCATCACAGTTTACGTTACCGGGACGAGGCAAAAGGTCGTGTTGGAGACCCATGCTACTGCCAAGGACAAGCACATCGAAGATGGGGCGGCGCAACAAGAAGCGGAACAACTGACCATCTGGCACGAACAGAAGAAACCACGCCCGCGCTCGCTGAAAGGCTATACCTATAAGACCGATACGCCGTTAGGGAAGGCCTTCGTAACCATCAACGAGAATGGACAGGATCAGCCTTTCGAGGTATTCATCAACACAGCAAAAGCGGGTTCGGATACCGCCGCGGTTTCCGAAGCGATCGGGCGGTTATGCTCCTATCTATTGCGTTTGGCGTCGCCCGTTGCCCCGCGCGACCGGTTGAAAGAGATCATCCGGCAGCTGTCTGGTATTGGCGGCGGCCGGTCGTTAGGATTTGGTCCCAACCGCGTGCGTTCGCTGCCGGATGGGGTGGCCCAGGTTCTGGAAGAGTATCTCGAAAAGGAGGCAAAAGAAGCCGCGGCTGAAAGTGCCGGCATCCGCGGGAATGGCTTCCGGGTCCAACCGGGGCATCCCGATGAGCAGCCGCTCTTGAAGATCGGCGACCTTTGTCCGGAGTGTGGGCAAGCGGCGCTGGTCAATGAGGAGGGCTGCCGGAAGTGCTACGCGTGCGCTTATAGCGAGTGCTGATTTGAAGAAGGGAAGGACTGATTGCCACGCAATAAATAACATAAGATACAATAATGCCTTGGCATCCGTCCAATTAGCATGGCTAAACGTCTAATTCTGGTCGCGGGAAATATTGGCGTCGGCAAGACTTCTCTAACAGAGAAGATCGGAGCTCGCCTGGGATGGAACGCCGCTTTTGAATCGGTGGCGGATAACCCATACTTATCTGATTTTTACGCGGACATGCGCCAGTGGGCATTCCATTTGCAGATCTTCTTCCTTGGTCACCGCGCCGATCAGTATTTGGAAATTGCCAGGTCATCCCAATCGGCGATCCTCGATCGCAGTATCTACGAAGACGCCTACATCTTTGCACGGGCGCTCTATCATCTGGGCAACCTTGACGAACGAGAGTACTTGACTTACCGGCGCGTTTTTGATTTGCTGGTTTCGACTTTACCGCCGCCGAACTTGCTCATTTATTTGAAAGCCCCCATTCCAGTGTTGATGAAGCGCATCCAGCAGCGCGCCAGGTCTATGGAGACTGGCATTACGCAAGATTATCTTTCTCTTCTGGAGAGTTTTTACACCGATTGGATTGCTTCCTTCGATATCTGCCCTGTTTTGACGATTCACACGGGGAAAATGGGAGAGGAGCGGCCCCTGGATTTCGTTCACAACAAGAAGCACCTGGATATCGTACTTGAAAGGATTCAGGACAAGCTGGCGGGCAAAGAGGAGGTTATTTTTGATAATGGATAAGAGAGTAATCAGTGATCAGTCGACCAGTAATCAGTCAATTGGTAATCAGTCAATTAGTAATCAGTAAGCCAGTATTAGGTATTCCAGGCAAGCTGCAGGCTCTTAGCTTTCAACTTTCTGAGCTTCAGCTGTATCTAAAGCAGCCATACTACCAGCGCGGCGCTGATGATCAAACCCACCATAAATAGCAAGCCAAACCTGCGGTTGTGAACAAAGGCAAAACCGACGAACCACAACGGCCAGGAATCAGCCGGGTATTCTTCAGGTCTTTCTTGAGGTTTGGGGGACCGGTAGGTAGACCAGATCACCTCAAAGAAGGTCGGCAGGGCGAACAGGACAATTAACAAGATGGGAGTGAAGAAACCGGTTCTAGCGGCTGCGGGCCATACTGGGCCCGGAAGTAATTGTTTTTGTCAACGCCCCTGATGTAATCGGTAAAGTCGTTGACCAGGTTGTTGGTGGCGTGGGCCAGGATCAGCCCAAGGGCCAGGAGCAGCCATATGAAGGGCCTTTCGCCACATGGCTACGTTCATATCTTCTCCTGATCTAATTATTCTTATCGCTGGATTTACGCCAATACTTTTTTTGGGAATGTTAAACCACAGATTCTAATCATTGCCTGTTAATGCTGAAGTCGACGACAAGGGGGAGATGGTCCGATCCGAGGCGTGGTCCGAGTTTGTGCCTGTGCACGTTGATTTCCGGTGAAACCAGGACATGATCGATGGGTATATAGAGGAGGGGAATGGTGGTCGGCCAGGTCGGCTGCAGGCCGAAACCGATCCTACCCTCGCGCAGGCCGCTCCGATCCAGCAGGTCCTGGAAATATGGTGACCAGGGGGTGATATTCAAGTCGGCCATGAGCAACTTCGGGCCGCTTTTCTGCGCCACGTACTGACCGATCTCGCACAATTGGCGGTTCCGGTCCTCTGCCTCGCGTTTGCTTTTTGGCGGGGCCGGATGTGGAGAAACCAGTGTTACGGTATGCCCATCCAGGTCGAGCCTGGCGATGATTGTGGGACGATCCAGGTCTCCGAAATCGTGAACAGCGGAGGCACTAATTGGCACCCGGCTGAAGACTGCGATTCCGTAATCGTCCGGCCGGGGGGCGCTTTCAACAAAGGGATATTCAGTTCGCAGATCCTTTAGTGCCTGCATCCAGGCCTGGCTTACCTCGATAAGGACGATAATGTCGGGGTTGGTTTCATGAATAATCCGCAGCACCCGGTCATAAGACCGGTTTTTTCGCAGAATATTAGCGACGACCGCCCGGTAAATTTTCTCTTTGGGCTCCGCCGCCTGGCGTTTGGCGTAATAGGGGATAAGCAGCCTTAAGTTGAGACTGGCGAACAAGATGACCAGGGCGCCAATTAAAAAGCTGCCTCGAACGAAGTAAAGGCTGGAACTTAACGTTAAGAGGGCAAAATACTGGAGCCGGAAATGGCTGGCCAGCTCTAACATCCACCAACGCCGGCCCAAAAATCCTGCCAGCGTTGCCAGGCAGGTCAGAAGCGTAGCAACGTCCAGAAGAAACCAAAATAGGACGGTCATCCTCGGCGAGCCCTGCGGTCCCGATTAATCGAAAACAGGAGGCCTTTAGCTTGCAATACCCGGATTAAAAATCGGAGCAATTCTGGTCCTCATTGGGGATGACCTCAAATTGATAAGGTTCACGCGAAAGGGTGTAGCGGCTAATGTCCTCGAGCAAGCCGTAATTCCCCCCGAAGTAAGTATTGAGCACTACTCGGAAAGAGTTTACCGGGGACATCTTTTCGTAGAGAAATTGTTCACCAGCGTTGGGCAAATAATAAGCGTTCAGAATCGCCATGCGGTCGCTGGGGGAGAAAGAATCCGGGCCATGATCGCCTTGAAGGATGATGATCGGTGGTGTTGCGGAATTGGCGATGATCGCCTGCAGAAGTGGAATCATGCGCTGGTTAACATAAGCGACTTGATCGCGGTAGCCGAGGATCTTGCCTTTTTCCTCCTTGACAAACTCGCCATTCGGCCCAAACACGTAAGGCGGATGCGGTGCAAGAATATGGGCGAATACAAACTTGGGCCCCCGCATAGCCGGGACGTCCTCCAGCCGGTCGAGTGTATAGAGGATGCGGTCCCGATAGGTTTCCCAATACGAATGGCTGACGTTCCCAAAGATCTGCGGTAAGCCGGTGGTGGCGTCGGTCAGGAGCAGGCCGGCGGAGGTCTGGAGAAGCATCACTTCAAATTCGTTCAACCTGCCCAGGTTCTGGGCCTCTGAAAACAGCCCGGCCTTTGAAGACAAATAATAATCTGTGTCTTCCCACTGGGTGGGCAGGTGTCCGGTTTCGAACGACACGGTCGTATACCCCAAACCCTCCAGGGCCTGCCGTACCGAGCTGTGGCGCGCCAGTGGAAGGATCCGGGCCATCTCCTCGCTGTGAGTGCCAATATCCGTCAGGTATTCGTCCAGATACTTCATATTGAGTGACGCCGCCAGCGACAGGCGGGTTTGAGAATAATTGGACTGGCTGCAGGAGGCAACATAGAAACCGAGCGCTCTCAATTCATCCAGAAAACGAGCGTTGTCGAATTCGAATATTTCTTTAAATACATCCCCGCGGGTATAGCTATCCAAAATGATGTAGTAAACATCGGGTGGGTCCTGGCCTTCGATGAGGTGCAGCTCGCTGATGTCCGTGTCGGGCTGCTGCTCTTGCGACAAGACTGGAACGACCTGGGTGGCGAAGACCACCAGCTGGAATACGGGAATGATCAGGAGGAATCCGGCGATGATATTTAGAGACCCGGTAATGTTTGGCTGTCCTTCATTTTTGCGCACGGCTAGAACAAACCCAAGGATAAGCAGGGCAGCCCAGAGGGGTACCAGGTAGCGGTGTCTACCCAGGAACATCCCAAAAATAGAGGTTTGCTCAAGATAGTTGTAGAGGTGTCCATAGGAGAAAAACAGGGCTGCCGCTAGAGAACAAACCATTCCCGCCGAATACCAGTTCTTAAGCAGAAGCTTGAGCACAGCAAAAATGATGACAGCGGCAACAATCGAGGCTGCCAGCGCCCTCAATCCGGTGCTGAACTTAATTTCCTCGATATTGTGGGCCAATAATGCCAGGACCGGATAGGCGGCCAGAAAGAACGGGTGATAGATCTTGTGCTTGAACAGCGCTTTCATCTCGCTTACCTGGGCCAAACCGAACCTGCTCGAACGACGCCATTTTCCAGGACATCCGCCTTCACCGTCGCACCATTGCCGATACGGGCATTGCTTCCAATTTTTACCCCCAGGTTGATGGTCACGCCCATACCGATCAGCGCTCTCTCCCCGACCTCTACATTTCCGGCGATGAGGGCACCTGGCGATATGTTGGCGTAGTCACCGATGTTGCAGTCGTGGGATATGACGACGCTGTTGTTGAGAATTACACCGAATCCAAGGCGAGCTTCGCTTCCGACGTAGGCGAGCGGAAAAATCTGCCCGCCGGGCGATATTTCTGAGCTCGGCTCAACCACAGCGGTTGGATGGATCAAGGATGGGAAAACAAATCCGAGTTCTTGCACTTGCTGATAGATTTGCACACGCAATTCGGGGTTGGCGATACCGCCAATTCCGTTTGCTGCCAACCGGAGACCACGCCCAGCCAGCTCTCGT
>DATCIL010000655.1:0-3205 GCA_036507795.1 Anaerolineales bacterium
CCGTGATCGCCCCCTTGTGGCCGCGGTCCAGGCTTTCGGCGATGCGCAGGAGAATCGCCATGACACGCACCGCTTGCATGATTCTACCGTCCAACGCGGCGACCTGGGCATGCTTCTTGCTAGGGTAGCGCTTGCGATGGAAGTAGCTGACCGCCGCCATTGCATCGACCTCAGTCTGGTCGAAGCCCAGCAGGTCGGCGTTATTGATCAGGTAATAGCTGTGGGCCTCGTGGTTGCTGTAAGATAGAAATATCCCGACATCGTGCAGCATGGCGGCATATTCCAGCAGCTCGCGCTTATTCCTGCCCAGGCTGTGCAATCCGGTCTCTCTAGCGCTGTCGAACAGTGAGAGCACAAGTTCGGTTACCTTGCGGGCGTGGGGTTCGTCGAAGTTGCATTTGCGCCCCAATTGCAGCACGCTGCGCCGCCGCACCGAGCCTTCCTGGACGATCTCATAGCCGCTGCGCTGCAGGTAATCCACCAACAAACCATCCCGCAAAGTGCGATCGGTGACGTGCATAGCCTCAATTTTTAGCGCTTCCATGGTGGTTTGCAGGATGGCCGCCCCGGCGATGATGATATCGGCCCGCCTGGCGTTGATCCCGGGCAGGCGGGCTCTTTCTGCCAGAGGCAGCGAGCGCAGCTGCTCGACCACCGCCACCAATTGGTCGAAACGGAGCACGTCCTCCCGCGTGCGCGGGCGCTTCTCGAACATCTGGACCGCAATGTCGGCCAGGTTCTCGATGGTGCCGGAGCTGCCGTAAGCCGTCTTGAAGGATTGGTCCTGCAGGCGTTGGATGGAGCGGATGGCCGTATTGCGCACGTACTGTTGGATGAGCGCGTAGCGGGAGGCATCCACCGGGCCGGTTTCCTCCGGGGTGAAGAACAGCGCGGTCAGCCGGACGGCGCCCAACTTCAACGAGTCAAGATAATGATAGCTGTGCTGGTCGCCGACGATTAACTCGGTGCTGCCGCCGCCGATGTCGATGAACAGGGCGCTCTTTTCTTCGAGGTGAATACCGCTGGAAACGCCCAGGTAAATCAGGCGAGCTTCTTCGACACCGGATACGGTACGCACATCCAGCTGGGTTTCAGAGCGCAAGAGGCGCAAGAAATCGCGCTTATTCCTGGCTTCGCGCGTCGCCGCCGTGGCAACCGCGCTGATCTCCTCGGCATTGTTGGATCGCGCCATCTCCGCAAACTGCTTGCAAACCATTACCGCCCGCTGCATGGCCTCGGGGCGCAAATAGCCGTCGGCAAACTCGCCTTCGCCCAGGCGGATGGTCTCCTTTTGCTCGGACAGGGTAGTATAGGAATGGTTGGGGTTGATGCGCACCAGCAGCAGGCGGATGGAGTTTGTGCCGATGTCGATAAAGGCAACGACTTTTGGATCCATATGGATTGATTATACTTGGTTGAGGAGGGTTGAAGGTTTCTTCGGTTGAAGATTGAAGATTGCAAACCTTTATTGGGGGCTTCTGATCGGCCTGATGGCGGTACAGTGGCTCATGTCTTACTTCAACCAGTTTGACGTCATCCTGACGAACCTGCTGCAATTCAGCCTGTTACTGGGAATTCTTCGTTATCGCGCCCGTCACCTCGATTCCTGACCGCAGTCTCCTTACAAATATTCCTTCCATTTCCGCTTGTTTTGTGTATAATGTAATGTATAAAGGGATCGAGCGTCCCGTAAGGAGCAGTTCGATGAGTGAGATGATTCGCAAGCAAATTTATATCCGCAAACAGCAAGACGAGTCCTTGAAACGCATTTCCGAAGCGCGCGGCAAGAGCGAGGCTGAAATCGTCCGGCAGGCGATTGATCGGGAAATTGGCGGCGCCGTAAAGCGATCCGCGCTCCACGATCGATCTGCCTGGGAAGCAATTCTTGAATATCTGGAGAAAAGGAAAGGCGCAGAGGAAGCTGGAGAGGCATACAAATGGCGGCGTGAAGATGCCTACGAGGAACGAATGGCTCATCTTGATCGTAAGCGCGATTGATCTTCTTTCGGATGGTGGAAGATGCCGGATGTATTGATCGATACGAACCTCTTGATATATCTCTATGACTTTAAAAATGAGTTCAAGCAAACTCGCTCAAAAGAAGTTTTGGACCAGCTGGGATTGAGCGGAAATGGACGTTTGAGCGTTCAAAGTTTAGCCGAGTTCGTGAGCGTTGCTACTCGCAAACTTGCACCTCCCTTGTCTCCGGCGGACGCGCTCGAGCAGGCGGAATACTTTATGCGCCTGTGGCCTGTGTTTGACTTAACCCCATTTATCGTTTTAGATGCTGCCAGGGGCGTGCGTGATTACCAGCTTTCATATTACGATGCCCAAATTTGGGCGTGTGCCCGGCTCAACCAGGTGGCCGTGGTGTTCAGCGAGGATTTCAGCGCGGGTTCTTTCCTGGAGGGGGTCAGGTTTGTGAATCCCTTTTTGCCAGATTTTGCGCTTTCTGATTGGGCGTAAGCTGTAGGGCCCGGTGGTCACTTGAGTATTTCTTCAATCACGTCGATGGCCCAACCTTCATGCGCCACCGCCGGCCGCTCCGGTAGATGTTCCAACGGAAACCACTCGGCGGCCCTGACGTTGGTCAAGGGGGTCATGCCCGGTATCTGGTCAAGTTCGACCTTGTGATGGAAGATGAGATGCCATATGCCGCCCCCCTCGCCTCCGAAGGATTCGATATAGCTGAGGGCAATACCGTCCGTGTCCAGGCCGACCTGTTCTCGGAGGATACGCCTGGCTGCATCGTGGGGGTGCTCCCCATAGGCGAGATAATCGTCTGGCAGGAACCAGCCTTCCTGCCCGTCGTACTTCCTGACGTCGTCGTAGCGGGCAAGCAGGACCTGGCCTTGAGCGAGCACCAGCACATCAGCCACGAGCTTGTGTATTTTGCACTCTTTGCCGTCCATATGTTGAGGACCTCCTTTGGTCACGAGAGTTCGCCGCCTAACTCTTATTATATCCCCCATCCCGAGGAGATGGGCCTGGGCGCGGGGGAGCTGGGGTGCTGGGGAGCTTGGGAGATGGGGAGATGGGGAGGAGGGGAGCAAGAGCGCAGGGGAGGGATTCGTTTTCGAATTCATTTTTTTCGAGGAACGAAGGGGTGAGCGGCTGGCATTGGAAGAGCGCGACTGAAGTCGCTGCTTGGGGCTAAAGCCGGTCGCCCACCTGCGTGGGCGGCCAACATATTGTAAGCCTTTGA
>DATCIL010000656.1:0-3302 GCA_036507795.1 Anaerolineales bacterium
ATTCATTTGCTCGATAGCCTCTTCGACGCGCCGGTTAAAGCCAGCCTTTATCTCCCGCCTTCTTTCTTTGCGCTTCTCCACCATCTCGCGCATCAGCTCTTTCCCTTCCTGCTCGGCGATTTCGCCACGCTCCACCAGCCGATCAACGAAGTCCTGGGCCTCTTCCTGAGCCAGCGCCATTACGCCGATACTGGCCAGCAAAATCTTCCTGGCACCTTCGAAAAACAAACTGCGCTCTCTTTCTTCATCTACAGGTTTTGCTTTTGTAGCCATGGTTAATCTCCTGGTGTCTAACTCATAAGCTTAATCCGTTACGACGCACTGCGTCATAAAAAATATATCACGCGGATGAATGCATGTCAAGTAATGACGTACTCCTCGAGTAAAATACTGAATAGGAAAGTGTAACATTGCACGAATTAAGTATTCTCCAGGTCATGAACCATTATCTTGAAAGCGCCTCGCTTCAATTGAAAATCGATATCGCCAAGAGCCGGTGGAGCCTGGTCAGCCGCCACCGGAATAGTCCCTTTATTGAAGAAGCTCAGGTCGCTGTTAGTTACTCAACAAGACGCGCCCGAAAGCAGATGTTTAATTTTTGGCAAGAGGCAGGTGTGTCCGACCCCGAAATTATTTCCTCGCCCCACGGTCCCTTGCAGCAGCTCGCACTGCAGGTCGGACCGGATAAAAATGGTTTGGTGTTCACCCTAACCTATGCTCTCCCCGAAAATCACGCCCTTCTGTTGTGGAAATTGTCAATTGACAACCGGGGAAGTCAGCCAGTTTCCCTGGATCGATTGGAACTGCTCTCGGCCGGATTTATCTACCAATCCCGTTTGGGACCGCACGGCCGGCTTCACTACTCACGGCAATCTCAAAAATCCCGAAAGATTTTCCTTGAACCAGGCAAAAGGAACTTTCGAGAAATTGAGCCGATCGGATTGCCTGGAGAATACGCTTTCTTTTCAAATGGCTGGCAGTCATGGTCCAACACCCAAGTTTACACTAGCGACGATCGATTTAGAAAGACCAGGCTGGGTCCTTTGAGAGCGCCTATCATTTCCAACCCGGATACTCCGAGACCCGGGAGGACTGGGCTCTTTGGCAGTGATATGTTCGGAATATTGTGCGATACAGGTCAGCGCAGGGGAATCTTGCTCGGTTTCCTCTCCCAAAAACGGCACTTTGGTTCCATGGAAGCCTGGATTGGTTCCAGCCAGCCAGCATTGCGTTTGTGGGCGAGCGGCGACCGGGTCCAGTTAAATCCAGGTAATCAAATGGAGACTGATTGGGCCGTAGCCCAGTTTTTACATCTTGATACCTATGACCCTTTAGGTCTTTATTTGGAAATGGTCGCACGAGAATGTGGACTTGATCCCGGGAACCCCACAGAAAGCAAACTTCCCAAGGGATGGTGTTCCTGGTACCAATTTTTCCGCCAGGTCACGGCGGGCGACATCCGGACGAATTTAGGCGCCGCAGTGGACAGGCGATTGGATTTGCCCTTGGACATCCTCCAAATTGATGATGGTTTTGAGGCGCAGGTCGGCGACTGGTTTGAAACCAATGATAGGTTCCCGGAAGGACTGCGGCCGCTGGCGAATGAAATTCGAGAAGCAGGTTTTACGCCCGGACTCTGGTTAGCTCCGTTCCTGGTAAATCCTCGATCAAACTTAGCGCGCAGACACCCGGATTGGCTTCTTCGGGGCAGGCTCGGGCGGCCGGTCAACGCCGGTCACCTCTGGAACACCTTTCACACCGCCCTCGATCTAACCCATCCGGATGCGCTGGCTTATGTCACCGACCTGGTCAAAACAGCGGTGGATGAATGGCGGTTTCCCTATCTAAAGCTGGATTTCCTCTATGCAGCTGCCCTCCCCGGTCGTCGTAGAAATCCGACGCAAACGCGGGCGGAGGTGCTGCGCGATGGTTTGGAGGTGATCCGCGCCGCGGCTGGGAAAGAGACTTTCCTGTTGGGTTGTGGTTGCCCGCTTGGACCAGCGATTGGGCTGGTCGATGCTATGCGCATTGGCGCCGATGTCGCTCATCGCTGGAAACCGGCGTACTGGGGCATGCAGCGCTTTTTCAAGGGAGAGCCCAATCTACCGAGCGCCCGAAACGCCATCCACAACACCTTAACCCGCTCAGCCCTCCACAGGCGTTGGTGGATCAATGATCCCGATTGCCTTCTACTGGGATCCATAGAAATTAGGGGTGATCAAGAAGCATTAAACCTGGCCGAGACCCAAACGCTGGCTACCGTAATCTCCATGACTGGGGGATCCTTATTTCTCTCCGATCATTTACCCAGCCTGCCTCCCGAAAGATTGCGCCTCGCACAAACTCTGATTCCCTTGATTGGCAAAAGACCATACGTGTTGGATCGGTTCGATAACCAAACCCCTCGGCTCTTACAACTGGATTTAGACGGAGCAACCGGCAAGTGGCATTTGTTGGCCGTACTCAATTGGGAGGATACTCCCCAGGATATCTATGTAAACCTAAAAGACTTCTACCTGGACCTTCAAGGGGAGTACCGTGCCCGAGAATTCTGGAGAGGCGACAACTATCTCGTCAATCTAAAGGAGACTTCAAACCCCCGGATGGTCCTGCCTGGCATCCCCGCCCACGGGACGGCACTGCTAGCGGTGCGCCCTCACCGCCCATACCAGCCCGTGTTCTTGGGCAGCGACCTGCACATTTCCCAGGGCTTGGAGGTGAAAGATTGGAAATGGAAAAGATCTTCTTCATCTGAATGGCCTAGTGAACTGCGCTTTGGGATCGAACGCCCAGGCTCCGTCCAAGGAAACATTGACCTCTATCTACCGACGGAGCCCGGAAAAGTGACCTTAAACGGCAAGCCAATCGCGTTTACAGTCCTGGATGATCATCTCTTTCGGCTTCATGTCACGTTTTATCGGATAGCAGACATCGAGATCATGCTGCAACAATTCGACAAACAAGGTATGCTCTAAATCTCTATCCCTTATCCCCTTTTCCCCCCAAGGCGTGCGCATTCGAGCAAAATTCACATAGTGCCAGGCAATTCTTGGAAGGCCCCTTCTACCACCAGCGCCAGCTGCTGCAAACCCTGTCTCAGCGGCGGGATATTGATATACTCATCGACGGTGTGAGCTCCGCCACCGCTCGTTAGACCCAGGCAAACGGCAGGGTATCCCAGGCTCAGCGGAATGTTGGCATCGGTGGATCCGATGTTAAGACAAGGTTGAATGCCAAGACTCTTCAGGCTGCGTTGGGCCAGCCTGACGAGGGGATGGCCTTGCGGAATCTGCCCCGGGGGA
>DATCIL010000657.1:0-11996 GCA_036507795.1 Anaerolineales bacterium
ACCAATATCGGAGGGTAGAGATGAGAAGTTTTAATTCCGTTTTCTTGGTTCTTAATTATACCCCTCTGTGTTGGCTACTTACCACATCCATCGGGTTCTTAGAAGATATTCGGGTGAATATTGGCTGATTTTGGTGCATGCCATATATGAGACAGGCGAACAATTGATATATCGGATGATATATCGGATTTGTGCTTCGAGAACAGCACACAATTCTGGAGCGAATCCTAGTTGATCGCCTTCTGGCACTTGCAGAATAAGGCTTCCGGTCGAAGGATTGAACAACACCCAGATCGCCGAAAGGCTGGTGGTCAGCCCGTCCACCATCAAACCCCACGTCAGCCATATCCTCTCCAAGTTGGGCGTCGCCAGCCGGTCAGAAGCTGTGGCGTTGGCTTTACGCAGCGGACTGGTTGCCTGACAGCCAGCCCGGGTCGCTGCCTCCCGATTATCCCCCAACTGGGGGAGACAAACACCCCCCAGCGGATTATGGTCCACCCGAAGGCTTTGAGTCGCGCAGCCAGCGCCGACTTCAGGACGATCTGGGGGTCGACGAGGCTGCCACTGAGGCGATCCTGGTGACTTCGTAGTCCGGGCGGGCTTTCACCGATAGAACAAGCTCGCTCCCGCCAAGTGGGGTACCGGCAATCATACCTACGCCGGTAAGAGCAAGAATAGGCCAGCGGTTCGGATGCAAGGGAAGGCTTGATTGCAGGAGACGCTTAGCCCATGACGATAAGCACCGTATATATGCCGCCATCCTGCGAGAGAGGGATCACCTTGTCCGGGAGCGTCCGGCCATTCAAGGATACTTGCTGCACTCCCTGGTGGACGTGGCCCGGATTCTGCACCTGAAACTCATAGGTTGCCGGTCCAAACCGGTAAGTGAAGCGAAAGCCAGGCCAGTCCCGGGGAATGCGTGGGTCCACTTCAAGCCGATCCCCTCTTTTCTTCAAACCCAGAAACCCTTCCAGGCCCAGGCGGTACATCCAACTGCTAGACCCGGTATACCACGTCCAGCCGCCCTGCCCGGTGAAAGGCGGGGCACCGTAAACGTCAGCCGCAACCACATACGGTTCTACCCGGTAGTGGACGGCTTTTTCAGAGGCGTCGGCGTGCAGGATCGGGTTCAGGAGCTGGAATAATTCAAAACCTTCCTCGATCCGTCCCAACTCGAGAAAAGCCCAGGCAGACCACAGAGCAGCATGTGTGTACTGTCCACCGTTCTCGCGTACACCGGGAGGATAGCCCTTGATGTAGCCAGGGTCGCGCAGCGTCTTGTCGAAAGGAGGCGTAAACAGCAGGACCAGCCGCTGATTGCGTCGCACCAGACGCTCGGAGACCGACTGCATGGCCCGGGCGGCGCGCTGCGGGTCCCCGCCGCCGGAAAGGACCCCCCAGGATTGGGCGATTGAATCGATCTGGCATTCCTGGTTCTCTGAGGAGCCCAGGGGAGAGCTGTCATCATAAAAAGCGCGCAGGTACCATTCACCGTCCCAGGCGCTGTGTTCGATAGCCTGGGCCAGATCGGAGGCGCGCTGGCGATAGCCGGCGGCTGGCTCATCCTGGCCACGCCGCTCACACAGGTCGGCAAAGCGGTTGAGGGTGCTATAAAGAAACCAACCCAGCCAGGTGCTTTCGCCGCGGCCTTCAATCCCCACCCGGTTCATACCGTCATTCCAATCCCCGCCACCCATCAAGGGCAGGTTGTGCTTCCCGGAAGTCATCCCCTTTTCCAGTGCTCGGCGGCAATGCTCGAACAAGGTATAGGTTGCGCTGGTTTCCGGGTACAGCCCATAGCGCTCGTCCTGCCCCGGTTCCAGCAGGGGCGCACGGCGGAAGGGGACCTTCTCGGACAAGACCGTATCATCGCCGGTGAGGCTGACATATTCGGCGGTCACATAAGGCAGCCAGAGCATATCGTCGCTGATACGGGTGCGCACACCGCGCCCGGAAGGCGAGTGCCACCAATGCAGCACGTCCCCGGCCTCGAATTGGTGCCGGGCGGCGCGCAACAGGTGCTCGCGGGCCAGTTGGGGAGCGACGTGCAGAAGCGCCAGTACGTCCTGGAGCTGATCGCGAAACCCATAGGCTCCGCTGGATTGGTAGAAGGCGCTTCGCCCCCAGATGCGGCAGGCCAGGGTCTGGTATAGCAGCCAGCGGTTGATCAGCAGGTCAAAAGCGGGTTCGGGGGTGTGAACCTGCACCGCTCCCAGCAGATCGTTCCAAAACCGGTTATTGGCCTCCCAGGCAGTCTGCACTTCCTGCGGGTCCTGGTAGTGGCGTGCCAAAGCCAGGGCTGCATCCCGGTCTTCGGCCTGGCCCAGCACGAAGTAAATTTGTTCCGAAGCGCCAGGCTGGAGGTCGATGTGGAGCTGCAGGGCGGCGCAAGGGTCCAGCCCCGCCTCCACTGTCCCGCCAAGTCCAATGCGCTTGAGGGCAGCCGGCCCCTCCAGGCTGCCCCGCCGGCCGAGGAACTCCGTCCGGTCGGCGGTCAGGCCGTGCAGGGGGTTGCAAGCTGAAACGAAGGCCACGCGTTCTGAGAACTCGGTATTATACGGGTTGCGTACCAGCAAAGCCTGAAGATCGCTATTGAATTCCGGGATCAAATACTGCTGAGAGCTTTCTCGGCTTACCCCCAACACCCATTCGACGTAATAAGTGGCGGTGATGCGCCGCGCCCGGTCCCAGGTGTTTTCCAAATGAAGCTGCAGGATTTTAAGCGGAGCATCTGGTGGGGTGAACACCCGTAGGTGCTGGCGCAGGCCGTGACTGTGGTGCTCGAAGATAGTGTATCCGGCGCCATGGCGCGCCAGATAAGGAGCCGGGGCAGGAGCAGGCTGAGGGGTGGGCGACCAGACGATGGCCGTTTCTTCATCCCTCAAATACAACGCTTCGCCGGGCTCATTGGAGACCGGGTCGTTTCCCCAAGGACTCAAGCGGTTCTCGCCGCTGTTTTCAGCCCAGGAGGCGCCTAACCCAGACTCGGATGCCAGGAAACCGAATTGCGGGTTTGCGATCACGTTGACCCAGGGAGCAGGAGTAACCTGTCCTGGCTCCAGGTAAATGCAATACTCGCGCCCATCCGGGCTGAAACCGCCCAGACCGTTGTCATGTAGCAGGCCTTGCGGACGATGCAAGGGCACGGTAGGCTGCGGGTCTACGCCATCGGGCAGCGCCGGAGAAAAGGGTGGCAGCCGGGACGGCTTATGCTCGAGCGTTGGGGTGTGCTGAAGATGTTCGGCCAATGTACCCCGGGCGCCGTCCAGCACCACCCGCGCCGCCGCTTCCAAGAGGACCCGCTCCGCCTCTTCCATCTGGTCCGCATGGAGCAAGTAGATGCCTCCGCGGCGGTTAAGCCATCCTTCGCTTGCCGTGCGCGCGACCAGACTATAAAACTGCGAGCTGAGCTCCTGGTTATAGCTGGTGCCCAGCTTGTCCAGGAATACCATATCGATCATGAGTCGGCGCCTGCGCCAGTAGGTGTGCGCCTGGAGAAGCTCCCGGGCCAGGTTGAGATCCTGCTCGTCCCCAATCTCGGCCAGGAGGATGGGGTAATCCCCGGAAATTGCAAAAGGCCATAGCTCTGACTGGCCTTTCTGATTAGCAGCCAACCGCTCGGGGCTGGCCCGCAGTGCATGAGAAGGGAAAACCAACAAAGACAATAGGGTTTGAAAATCCTTCAACTGGGTGTTGGAGATATCCAGTTCGTTCAATTCTACTTCAGCGAGCACCCGGGCCTGTTCCAAGGCTGCCTGGATTGCACCCAGCGACGAGTAACGGTCTATTATGGAATGGCAGCTCTCCGCTGAGTGTGCTGCGGCAGTCAGGAAAGCCAAGCGCAGTGTGCCATGTGGCGGCAGATAGACTACCTGGCTAATCGAAAAGATCGGGTCCAAAGAGGCTCCGGTTCCAGGCAGCGAGCCAGCTTCCAGAGCAGCCGGACGTCGGGCGGTGCGGCCGCGCCCCAGGAACCGGTTGCGGTCGGTTTCCAGCCTGGGCCGCACAACCGTGATCTCGCCTGGGTTGGTCACCAGCGCATGGGCCAGATAAGTCCCTTCTTCCGACTTGGAACGCGGCCGGCGGCGGAACAACAAACCATTGCCCCTTGGCAGTGGCTCGCTTTCGATGAACAGCTTGTTGAACGCCGGATGGCGGGCGTCGGCGACTTGGGGAGCGAGGACGACCTCTCCATAGCTGGTCAACCGCAGACGCCGCGGCCGGTCTCCATGATTCGTCAGGGTCACCAGGCGAACCTCCACATCGTCTTCCGGGGCGACGAAGACCTCAGTCACCTGAGCCAGGGAGCCGTCTTGGCGGCGGAACTCCGCAAAGTGACTGCTAAAGAAGACCTCATGCTCATCGCCAACCACTAAAGTAGGCCGGAGGCCTGACGACCAGGCCGCGCCGCTCTCCTGGTCCTGGACGTAGATCCAGGACCCCCAGTTATCCAGGGTGGTATCGGGCCGCCAACGGGTCAGATCAATGTCCTCCCAGGCGCTGTACCCGCCGCCTGCGGCGGTAATAAGGATGCTGTAGTGGCCATTCGAGAGGCAATGCGCCCTGGGCTGCGGCGCTTGCGGATCCACTTGCCAGGGGCTGGCCAGGTTGCGGGGCCGCATGGGCCGCATACCCGGCGAACCTTCGGTATTCGGCCGCTCGAAAGGGGCATCTCTTGGAATCTGTTCCAATAACAGCAGTTCTACACTTTGGATACACGGGTCGCGCTGGAAGCGCCGGACCATCACATCCCCCTGTAAATAATTGACCAGTGAGAGCATGATCATCCCCTGGTGGTGGGCCATATAGGACCGCACGATAGCTACATCCTGGCCCAAGGCAAGGCGCGCCGGGGTGAAGTCGGCTGCTTCATAAAAACCGTACATCCCGAGCATGCCCAGCCGCTTGAAGCGCTCCATATTCTGGAGAACCGCGCGCGGGCGCAGCGGCAGCGCGAGTAGCGAAGCGTGGGGGGTGATGACCAGGTCATCGGCCAAACCGCGCTTGTAACCCAACCCAGGCACGCCAAAGGCGCGGTATTGATAGAATTGGTTAGCGTCAAAGCGGTAGTACCCCGATTCCGACATTCCCCAGGGGATGTTTTTCTCACGCCCATATTCGATCTGGCGGTCGGCTACCACTTCCAGGGTTTGGCCAAGCAGGGTGCCGGCTTCGCTGCGCACCATCAAGCGCGGCATCAGGTACTCGAACATGGTGGCGCTCCACGAGATGAGTGCCTGCCGCCCGTCTACACGCGTAAAGGGGCGGCCGAGGTGCAGCCAATGACTCTGCGGGACATCGCCCTTGGCGATGGCCACCAGGCTGGCGAGACGCGCTTCCGATGCCAGCAGGTCGTAATAATTCAAATCCAGGCCGTCGGTGGTGACGTTGTAGCCGATATGGAAGACCTGGCGCTGAGGATCAAATAGGAAAGTAAAATCCATCGTCTGGAAGAGCGCATTGCTGCGACGCTCCAGGTCTTGGTAACCGATAACTAGGCTCTCAGCCGCCAACGCGGCGGCACCCAGCTTCTCCTCCAGGTCCTTTGCCCAGCGGTATACAACCTCCCGATTTGCGCCATCTTGCGTTTTCAGGCAATCTCTTAGTTGCTCCAATACCTGGTGGCCAGTCCGGCAGGCTGCAGGGATCTCGGAAAGAGACGGCTGCTCGGGAAAAGCCACTCTAAGCGCATGCCACGCCTCCGCCAGGCCGGGCGGTAAACCGCCATCGCGGAAAGGAGCCGGTAAATCCTGGAAAGAGGCGAGCCAGGGTAGGAGCAGATCAATGCAGCGCTGGATACTTTTGAGTTGCTGCCGCACTCCCCGGTTATAAAATCGCAGGCGGCGCAAGTTCTCTACACCCAACTCCTGGGCGTTGTTTTCCACCAGCCCCACAATGAGCCGGTCGAGCTCGAACCAGCTCCACGGGGAAACCTGGCCGTTCCCACTGCCGTCCAGATCGGAGAGCAAACCCACCCACCGTGTGGGCTCTTCTTTCACGGAGTGGATGGCTTGAACTATAGAGCTGAGAGCACTGCTCAACTCATGGATCGCCGGTTGCAGAGAAGGGGCATCCAGGTCAAGGAACACAGCATCCAGCAAGTCGATGGCGTCCAGCAGCCCTTCGAAGGAATCCCAGCGCAAGACTGGGTTTCCAGGGACTTCCAGGCAGCCCTGGCGCAGCGCCAGCAGGCAGGCTGCCAGGTTGCCGCTATCTACGGTGGAAACGTAGCGAGGCTGCAATGGATCCAGACTGCGTGTGTCATACCAGTTTAAAAAGTGACCCCGGTAGCGCTCCAGCTTCTCGAGCGTGTCAAGGGAGGATATCAGACGCGTGGACAGGGTCAAGGGCTCAAGATAGCCCAGGTCGTACGCCCCCAGGGCGGAAAGCAGTGCCAGGCCAATGTTGGTCGGCGAGGTGCGGTGGGCGACGATCCCCAGGGGCGCCTCCTGAAAATGGTCGGGGGGCAGCCACTGGTCCTCAGGGCTGATAAACTGTTCAAAGAACAACCAGGTCCGCCGGGCCAGCCGGCGCAGCTCTCGCACCTGGCTGCCGTCCAGCTTTACCTCCCGCCGCGGCAGAGGCTGGCTGACCCACACGGCTATCCCGGGTGCCAGGAACCAGGCCGCCAACAGAGGGGCTGCCCAGGCCAGGGCAGCCGGGCGGAGCAGGGCGACCAGGATAACCAGAACGATCGCCAGGATGGAGGAAAAGACCATCTGCTGCCAAGTCGCGCGCGCATCCCTGTCTCCCAGGCGGCGGGCAACCTGGTCGCTGGTAGTCCAGCGCAGCAGGCCGCGATGGGTGATACCCAGCCGCACCAACGTCTGCACAATTGCGTCTGCGGCAATCTGCACCTCGTAAGGCAGAAAAGCCAAGGCCAGCAGCCAGCGGAAGAAACTGTTCTTTAAAGACGCCTCAGTCTGGCGCACCGGCTGGCTGTTCAGGCGCCTTCGCAGCGCTGTCCAGAACCCGGTCAAGACAGGGATGGCCAGGACGAGTACTCCAGCAACCGTCCAGGCCCCGGGAGAGAAGGGCTGGACCAGCCAACCGAACAGGAACCACAGCAGAAGAGAACAGGCCACCAGGCTACGCCGCAGGTTATCCAGAATCTTCCAACGGCTGATCGCCGACAGGCGGCTCGAGAACAGCCACGGCAGGAGCTGCCAATCGCCACGCATCCAGCGGTGCTGCCGGCGGGCATGCATCAGATAGTTGGGCGGCATATCTTCGATCAGGACGGTACTGGTCACCAAAGCAGTCCGACCATGAATGCCCTCTAGCAGGTCGTGGCTGAGCAGGGAATTTTCGGGGATACAGTTCTCCAAGCTGCGCTCGAAGCTGTCGACCTCGTAGGCCCCCTTGCCGACATAGCTGCCTTCTTCGAAGAGGTCCTGGTAGACATCCGATACAGCCCGGGTGTAAAGGTCAAGCCCGGTATCCCCCGAGAAGATACGAGTGAAGTAAGAGGCGCCGCTGCTGGACGGATTGATATCGGTGCGCGGCTGGAGAATGGTATATCCCGAAACGACTTCTTCGCTGCATTCACCCGCACCTCCAGGTTTGAGGCGGGCGCGGTTCAGGGGATGAGCAAGGACGGCGATCAATTCCCGGGCAGCGTCGCGCGGCAGGATCGTGTCAGCATCCAGGGTGATAACGTAGCGCACATGCTGAAGGAAAGATAGATCCCCCTCGCAGATTGGGAATGAGGACATAAGATCAAGAGAGCGGTTGCCCAGGGAGACGCCTCGCGCCCCCAGGATTAAGCGATTTAGCTCGTGCAGCTTGCCGCGCTTGCGCTCCCAGCCCATCCAAACGCCTTCGGAGGGGTTCCAGCGCCGCCCCCGGTGAAGGAGGGCGAAGCGCCTTTCAGTGAAACGACCCGGCCCTGCCCGCAGATATTTTTCATTCAAACCGCGAATCCCCTGCCGCGCCCTTTCGACAAGGCCGGTATCACCGGGCTGGTTTTCCGTCGGGGAATCCATGTAATCGGTCATCAGGGCAAAGAAAAGCCCTGGATCGGGGTTGCGCAGATAGTGCTGCTCCAATTGCCCTACCAGCGAATCGACCTCATCCGGTCCGGAGAGCAAGGCCGGGATGACAACCATGGCCGCGCACTCCTCTGGTAATCCACGGCTGAAATCCATACGCGGTTGGTCCTCAGGTTTGACGACCTGGGTGACTGCCCAGTTGAGCAGTTCCACAGCGATCGTTAGCGCTGGGACAAGGGCGAGAATGAAAACCAACAGGAGTCCGGCCCCCGGCGCCCTGACCATGGCGGCAAAGACCAGAGCGATAATAATCAATCCCAGCGAGAGGCATGCAATCGACCCCAGGTAAAGTGGGGTAGGGTGGTCACGGGTGAAGCGCTCCAACCGCCGCCAGCCTTTCGGATTGTACCCGGCAGCCTGTTCCAGCGCCGGGCGGCCCTGACCCAAGAGATAATACCCGATATGCGCGCCGGTCTGCGAGCGGAATCCGTCCCAGCCGTCCGGATGACCTTCCAGGTCTTTATGACCACCAGGATTTGGCGAATCTTGCGAGGCTGGCGCAGGATGCGGGGTAAGCTGGTCTACCGCATCGCGTGCCAGGCTTACGGCACCACGGGCGACTGCCAGTTCATCACCCCGCCCAGAATTGGCAATATCTTCTACTGCCTTCCGGTAACGGTCGCGTGTCTCGAAGTCCATCCCCGCATACAGCCGCGCCGGGTCCTGGCGCAGGGTAAAATCGACCAGACTTAAGGTTTCAAAGAAGCGCTTCCAATCATAAACTGCCAATGCTCGCAAGCTGCGGATACAGTTTTCCACCATGAGCTGGTCGTCAAGTTGTCCAGGGGACTTAGAACCGGGTACAATCTCGGTAATCACCACCTCCGTGAGCTCTGTGAGCCGGGCAACCGCCGCCAAAAGGTACCCCAGAATCCCCAGGCGCAGCATGGTCGGCAGTGCCCACAGCTCACCCATAGTGAGCGGGAGCACTTCCTGGTAGGCCTCTACGAAGCGCTCGACACGCCCCAGGTCGAGCAGGGCATTCTCGGTTTGGATAATCTTTGTGGATAGGTCGTAGACGCGCGGGCGCCCTGATTGCAAGCAGGGGAGCTGGCGCTCATAGTGTGGTGGCAGATCTTGCTGCACTTCGCGGAGCGTCTGCGCCGCAATATAATAGTTGTCCAGCAGCCATTCAGCGGCCGGCGAGAGCTGTCCAGCTTTCGAGGTTTGCGCTTGCAAGCGACCAGCAGTTTCTTTCAATATTGAGGTAAAACGGGGGAGACGCGCCGACAAGAGCACTGCCGGGCCCGGTGAGCTATGACCTACACCAGACGAGCCAGTGCGTACGCCGGGCGATACCTGGGCATGGCGGCGGTGATCTTCTGCCAGCCAGCGACCTTGAGCCTCCCGGTCGACAGGCGGGTTGTCCGGTTGGGTCTCGAGCGGCGGCCCTGCCGGCATGATGGGAGCCTGGTCCAGCACGGATTAGTGGCCCCCGGTTTCACGGGCGGCGATCTCCGCCTGGGTTGGCTCGATCCGGTTGGTCGGCAGATCCTGCAGGATCAGCAGCGGTGTGCTGCCGTAAACGATAAAACCGAGCCCCACGCTGCCATAGGGCCAGCGTGTGTCGCCAGAATAACCGTGGGCGCTTAAAATCGTCAGATCTACATCGTTCTCATCAGCGATCTGGTGCAAGCAGCGGCTGATACTAGGGCTGACCTCGAGTTTCGTCTGGATGGCGATGTCTATCCGAGATTTCAGGTTTTCCAGATATTTGATCGCTTCGGCTCGATTCCGCTCCGTCAATTGGTTGACCAGCAGCAAGTCTTCCTGCGAAGCGGACGTCCGGCGAGGCAGTTCCGGCTGCCGAACAACGTGGGCAGCCAGGATATCGCTGCTGTGGGCACGTGCCAGAGATTCAGCTAACGTCAGTGGCATTTCCGCTCGCTGGGAACCATCCAACGGAAGGAAGATCTTGCGGTAACGCAGGCCTGTCAGATCTGCGGTCATGGGTTGATAGGCTCGAATTATCATCAGGGAACGGTGCGCGCGCAGGATGACCTGCTGCACAACGCTGCTGACATTCCACGGACTTAAACCGCTCTGCCCGTGGCTGCTCATCAAGATCAGGTCTGCATTCCAAACGTGGGCAACTTCAATAATCTGTTCAGCGGGTCTGCCATCATAAAGATGCGTGGATACCCGCAGACCGGCATTCTGCAAGCGAGCAGCTATACCAGAGAGATAACTCTCTGCCTCAGCTTTACGGATCTGCCAATCCACGGGGTCAATCATGCGCAAGCGCGCTGTCACGCCAAAAGGTTCCGAGACGCGCAGCAACTGCACCTCTGGCTCACAGATCCGGGCAATCGCGACCAGATGCGGCAAAACACACTCCGCCAATTTTGAACTATCCAATGGGAGGAGGATACGTTTAAACATTGCTCTTCCTTCTAGCGACACAAAACTTAAGGAGAAAAGGGCCTGGTTTCCTGGTGTTCGGCTGTAGGGATGACTTTGCAGAACCAATATCGGAGGGTAGAGATGAGAAGTTTTAATTCCGTTTTCTTGGTTCTTAATTATACCCCTCTGTGTTGGCTACTTACCACATCCATCGGGTTCTTAGAAGATATTCGGGTGAATATTGGCTGTTTTTGGTGCATGCCATATATGAGACAGGCGAGCAATTGATATATCGGATGATATATCGGATTTGTGCTTCGAGAACAGCACACAATTCTGGAGCGAATCCTAGTTGATCGCCTTCTGGCACTTGCAGAATAAGGCTTCGGGTCGAAGGATTGAACAACACCCAGATCGCCGAAAGGCTGGTGGTCAGCCCGTCCACCATCAAAACCCACGTCAGCCATATCCTCTCCAAGTTGGGCGTCGCCAGCCGGTCAGAAGCTGTGGCGTTGGCTTTACGCAGCGGACTGGTTGCCTGACAGCCAGCCCGGGTCGCTGCCTCCCGATTCTCCCCCAACTGGGGGAGACAAACACCCCCCGGCGGATGGATGCGGCCGGAGGGTGTTTGTTATACAATAAATCTATGAAACGTGTCTATTTGGCTGACTCACTATCCGATGAACGTATGGCCTTCCGCCTTATATTGCAAGATCTCGAAATGAAGGTGGTTGGTGAAGCTGCTGACTGGGATACTGCGTTGGCCCAGGCTCCCGCCACCAACCCCGACATGTTGATGGTCGATTGGGAGCTGGTCGCGGCCACGTCTGGCGCAGACCTGGCAGAACTGCGCGAGGCTTGCCCGGCTGCTGTTGTCATTGTGCTCATCAGCCATCTGAATTCCCGTGAACAGGCCGCGTTATCGGCCGGAGCGGATGCGTTTATCAGTAAAAGCGAGACATCCGATCAAGTGGCTGCACGCCTGCGAGACGCGGTAGCGAGTATTCGTCTCGGATGACACCACCGGCTGATCCAGGCCGCGTTTGCTCTCAAGGAGGAGAGCCGTGTTCCAGCGGCGGGCTGAAGGCTGGACTTATTAACCTGGCTGTGATGTCGCCCCTTCTCCATCGAGAAAGGGAGACAATCTTGCAAACACGGGTTACCCGTGTATCTAAAACCTTCATATAAAGGAGAGTACAAATGAACATCATCATCTATCTCATCGCTGGCGCGATCGTCGGCTACATAGCCAGCAGGATCATGCGGACGAATTCGCAACAGGGCTTACTGCTCGATATCGTGGTGGGCATTGTTGGCGCGTTCGTGGCCGGGTGGTTCCTTTCCCCCATTTTTGGGGTCGGGACGATCAACGATGCGGTCACCCTTCCGACCATGCTGGTGACGCTGGGAGGTGCCGTCCTCCTGTTGTTTGTCGTCAATCTCTTCCGCCGGGGAGGGCTCACCCGCTGACGGTTTCGCTCGACCTTCTTGTGTTGTGATCAAAAGATTAACCTGGCAACGAGGCTGGTTGTGCCGATACAACCCTATCACAGAGCTGTGCGGAACAACTGGCCTATTTGCCATGGAGAGATGAGTTCTCTC
>DATCIL010000658.1:0-1440 GCA_036507795.1 Anaerolineales bacterium
ATGATCCTTAAATAATTATTGCCATAACCGTAGGGGCGGGTCTGTGCAGGCCCATAACCTTCGAAAACAACCACCCTGTCTGGCTCCGAACCATTGCCGGTCAAGGTGAAGACCCGCCCTTTCCTGCCCGTTGAGGGATTAATTATTTAATTTTCATCAACCGCCCGGTCTGGACGTTCGATTACTACGCCGGCGATCGGAAGTCGCAACAGAGGAGCCCACATAGCCGGTCTGCCCATACGAATTCCAGTCGGCGAAGGCCGACTTCGCGCCTCTCGTTGCTGCGGTTTCAACCGCCCGGCCTGGACACGCCGGGGCCGGCGCCATGGGCGAGTACCCAGTCTCAGGGCATGTTGGAAGGCCCAAATCTGGCATAGGTCTCATCGACATAACTCCGGATTTCCGGCACATCTTTGCCCTGCTTAAGCATGCGCATGGCATCCTGAGTGATATCGACGCAGATTGAGCAACCCAGCGCATGCGGGTCAAAGGCCAAACTGCCATCCGGGTTTGTCCCCGAGAAGTAGCAGGCGTAATTCGAAGTATGCCCCATGGCGCCGCAGCCGCAGTAGCACGGCAGCTCTTCAAGGATGTCCGGGTTTGCCGCAGCAAACTGGTAGGCCTCCTGGACGACGACCGGCGCCGATTGAACCTCGGCCGGCAGTTCTGACATGGGTGCCATGCCTAGCCCGGAGGCGTGGTTCTTGCTGCCGTTGGAGCTGCAGCCGGCCAGCGCTCCGGAAGCTAGTAACAAGATCATAACCAGCAAAACGATCTGGCGTGGTTTAAGCATTCCGATAATCCTCTTATACATGTTGATAGCCTTCGCTTATGGGCATTATAGATACAAGCCTTCTCCGAAAACAGTGACAAATGTCATCTAATTCGGGGAATTCAGACCTATTCTCACCGGGCCTCTTCTCCCCCCTTACTAAGGGGGGCTGGGGGGGATTCTTCTCCCCCCTTTTCAAGGGGGGCCGGGGGGGATTCTCTGCTCCTCAAGGGGAACGGCCACAGAGAGCGCGCCTGGGGCCTTCTTCTCCCCCTTATCAAGGGGGGCCGGGGGGATTCTTCGAAAGTGTAACGACCTTTGCAAACATCCCCAAATAATGCATTAGAATTAACCCTTGTGCTTATAGACAACTGGATCGCAGATCGCCTTCGAAAGGCGCTCTCAACGCGCTGGCAGCGCACCCTCTACATTCTGTTCTTCGCCCAGCTCATCACCGCGGTGGGCTTCTCGAGCATCTTCCCTTTTTTGCCTTTGTACGTGGAAGCTTTGGGAACTTCGACCAATCTAAGCGTCGAATTTCTGGCAGGGATGGTGTTTTCCGCCCAGGCATTTACCATGATGATCGCCTCGCCAATTTGGGGCACGCTGTCGGACCGTTATGGCCGTAAGCTCATGGTGGTTCGCTCTATGTTGGGCGGTTCGGTCAT
>DATCIL010000659.1:0-1500 GCA_036507795.1 Anaerolineales bacterium
GGATTACGAGAAGCTTGAGGTGCTGTTTTGCGACGGTGGGCGGGGGATAGAAGAGAATCTTTTGCGCCCCGGCATGCAACCCCAGCGTTGTCAGTGGCGGAAAATTTCAAGATAGATGTCGCATTGTTTGTTTAAGGGAGATTTTCTAGCGACGAACAATCCAAGGTCTGCGTGAAGCGAGACATTGGGTTTGGACGCGATGGTTGCAGCTGATTCTCGCTGAGCGATTTTTTACCCCTAGGTCTACCCCTGCCCGATACGCTAGCGTTCATTATAGGGCAACTGTGGAAGCCGTTTTTCTGGCTGGCGCCGCTGAGGTTGCTACTTTGCTCAATCCGCCCACTGATGGCCGCGTCTTTGGGCCGCCGTTTGGAATCGCTGTGGTCACTGCCCGGATAGATCGGTATCTCCACGTTTGTCTTCATCGTCTGCTTTTTGGGGTTGAGATGCACTTCGGTGATGGGCGACCAGTTGCGGGTCTGGCCTGACCAGCGTAGCGGGTTGAGCCGTTTGGCATTTTCATACACGGCGGTGCGCTTGGCTAAAATCGCTGTGTCCCGTCCCAGGTGCCGGGAGCCGGGCGTGACAAAGCGGATCGCGCTATGAAGATGCTCGGCGTTGTACCACTGCACAAAGCGGCGGACCCACGCTCGGGCTTGATCGATTCCGTCGAAGGCGCCGTCCGGATAAGATGGGCGGTACTTCAGTGTCTTGAACAGTGATTCAGAATACGGATTATCATCGCTCACCGCGGGGCGGCTCAAAGAGGGGATCACCCCCAGCCGCTCCAGGGTGGCAACCATCGTAGCCCCGGTCATCGGTCCGCCATTGTCAGAATGTAACGTCAACTTTCCTTTGGCAATCCCTTGCTCTTGGCAGATCCGGTCGATCAGCCGGGCCCCGTGCTCCGCGCTCTCGACTTCTTCGATGGTCCAGCCCACGATCATCCGGCTGAAAATATCCTCGACCAAATACAGATAATAATAGGCCCCCCTGATCGGGCTGTTCATATACGTGATATCCCAGCTCCACACTTCATTGGGATTTCTCGCAGTCAAATCCTTGGGCCGGCTATGCGCACGGGGCTTGCTCTTGTGGCGGTGCGACAAGAGACCCTTTTGTTTTAACACCCGGTAAAAACTGCTCTCCGATCCCAGATACCGCCCAGCGTCGGCTAACTGAGCCACCATTTGCCAGGGCGATAGATCCCGATAAGCGCGGCTACTCGACACCTCCACGATGGCTTGTTTCTCCTGTGCGCTCAGGCTGTGCGCACAAACCGTATTCGGACCCTGTCGCTGATCTCCCTTGGCCGGTTCTTTCTCCCAGCGCTCCAACGTCCGCAGACTGACCTCGAGCACTTCGCATGAAGCTCGGCGCCCGGCGCCACTGGCTTTGGCTTGCTTGACCAATTCCATACAGCTACGGCGCTCTTCCACGCTCACTGGTTCTCCCCGCTGCCCCAGATCAAGTCGGCTTTTTTTTTCAGCACCAACAGCG
>DATCIL010000660.1:0-2292 GCA_036507795.1 Anaerolineales bacterium
CCTTCTGGAAGGCGGCTTCCCGCGAACACATGCGCACAGCCTCTTCCCCCCGCCGGTAATCGTCAAAGCGCAGCCCTGAGCGCGAGCCGTAGCCTTCCTCAATGTAAATTTCCGCGCCCAAAGCAGATAGAAATTGGACAAATTCAGGCAAAAAGACGCGCTTTTCCCCAGCTTCCTTCATCATTCGGGGAAACCCAATTGACGTTGTCTCGCTCATTGCTTGGTTCCCTTCCTCGATATTGATGTGTTCACAGCCTACGAAAACCGGCCGGCGACCGCAAGTCGTCTGGACGCCAAGGAACTCCAGCCGGCGCAGGCCGGCTTTGCGCCTCTCGTTGCTGCGGTTTCAACCGCCCGGTCCGGACGTGAGAGCATCGCCCGTGCGTGAGAGCATCGCCCGTGCGATCGCCCGTTCAAAGAATCTACCGTCTGCATCGATGTTTTCGACGGCGCCAACGTCAATCAGCGTGCGCAGCAGCGGAAGAATCTGGCGCCCATACACTTCCATACACTCCTTGGGATAGATGCCGGGCCAGGAGTAGCAGGATACGGAGTGTCGCCGGTTTGTGGCCTCGACACAATCCGGCAGCAGGTCGAAAGCCGGGTCATCCGGCGCAAAGATGTACTTATCCAGGTTCCCTTGCGGGATACCCTCGATTCCTTTAAGATAGGGTGGGTCAACCGTGCAATCGTATGGATCTACCGAGAGGTCCAGCAGGACGGCATGTTCAGGCAGATAGGCGATCCAGCCATTGGGAATGACCGGCTGGTTGGGGTCGGGACGTTGAGTTGCATCCACCAGGATATCCGTGCGCGGGAGGATGCGCTGCATGATTTCTTCGTGCGGCGTGATGTCGTAGTCTACGACGGTGACCTGGACGCCCGGAATCCCGTGGGAAGCCATGTGCTTACGGATCTTGTCGTCGCCATAGCGGACCGCCGCCTGCAGGACGTGGGTTCCCACCGATCCGGCGCCCATCAGAGTCACCTGAATTGGATCACGATCCGGACTACCGAATCCGGGCGCGGGATAGGTGGACTGTAATACCCGGAAAGCCGCTTCCATGCCGTTCCACCCGACCGAGCGCAGGTTCTCGACCAGGCGCCGCCCGCTGTCATCTTTTACCGAATCCAGCGAGATCGCCTCAATGCCTAAAGAGCGCAGCAAGTCCACCCTCTGCGGGCGGGTGGGGTAATGCAGCATGGAGATCAGGCAGGCGCCTTCTCGCATTAGGCGCAGTTCGGCTTCGCCGGGACAGCGCAGTAGCAGGACATAATCCTGGCGGTAAGTTTCTTCACGTGAGGCGAACGTGACATCCGGGGAGAGCTTGCGGTAGTCCTCCTCCACATAACGCATCCCCGAGCCGTAACCATATTCCAGGGTTATGTTGGCGCCCAGATAATTCAGCCTGGCGACGAATTTGGGTAAGAAATCGCGCCGCTCTCCTGGTTCCTTGTGCATCCTGGGCAGACCCAAATTGAACGTGATTGCCATCTCTTCCTCAAAGCCGCCCACGGCAACTTTCCCAACAGATAACCTTGCGAAGGTTTTTTACCCATACATTGATCCCGGAAATCCAACCTTCGCAAGGTTTTGCCACAAGATCATGCTAAAAAGAAGCACTTGCTCCATGTGCAAATATTCATGAGTTTATCATAAACCTGAAAAGCTTGACTTTTCTCACAAAATTTGCTATGCTGTATCTACCGAACGTTCGGTAGGGAGACATCCATGACGCGTGACGACATACTCAGCGCGGCGGCCCAGGTGTTCAGCCAGAAGGGTTTCCACGCCACATCCATGCAAGATATCGCCCAGGCAGTCAATTTACAAAAAGGCAGCCTTTACCACCACGTCTCGAGCAAGCAAGAAATCCTGGTCGATCTCTTAGACCGGGCGTTGGATTTACTCATCGAGCGCCTATCCGGCGTGCTCGACCAGCCAAATCCGCCCGAAGAGAAGCTGCGCCAGGCCATCCGGGTCTACCTGGAGACCCTGGCAGAGCATGCTGATCTTTCTGTGGTGCTGCTGCTCGAACACCGTTCCCTCGAACCGGATCTGCACACCCGGCACGTGCCCCGCCGTGATCGCTTTGAGAGCATGTGGCGGGATTTGATTCAGGAGGGGAAGGATGCCGGGATCTACTCTTGCATTTCGCCCTCGCTGGCAGCCCGGGGACTCCTGGGCGTGATGAACTGGACGATCACCTGGTACCAGCCGGATGGACCCCTGACCGCGGCGGAAATTGCCGAGCAGTTTGCGGATCTGTTCCTGAATGGTCTGATGAGGCG
>DATCIL010000661.1:0-2948 GCA_036507795.1 Anaerolineales bacterium
TGTAGATTGATGCCGCAATCGTAACCGACAGAATCCCAATCGCACTTAAATACAACAACGAAGTTTTCATTTTTCGCCTACCTTCAAACTCCCGCGTACCGTTAGTTACATCGGGCGGGATTTTCCCACTATGCGCGCGAATGCGTATTCCGTTCAAATCGGCCAGCCAATCCAGAGCAAGCCGGCCGGGTAGTCCGGGACAAAGCGGCCGGGGGGCGGAGCGAAGCGACGCTGGAGTTTTTTTCATAGCTTACGGCTTCATTAAGTTGCAAGTCAGTGTTTTTATTTCTTGTTCTTTCTGATCGAGTCTCCTTTCAGTTCAATCTTGTAGCCGTGGTGCAGTAAGCGATCGCAGATGGCGTCTGCGATAGTGGGCTCGCCGATGATGTGATGCCAATCTTTAGTGGGGCACTGGCTGGTGATCACGGTGGGAGCCTTGTGATGGCGATCCTCGATGATTTCGAGCAAGTCTTTGCGCTCGGCGTCGCTGAGCGGGGTCAGAAACAGATCGTCGAGGATGAGGAGCTGGACTTTGGCCAGGCGGGTAAGAGTTTTTAAGTGAGTGCCATCCCCTTTGGATTGCAGTAAGGTTTCAAACAGTCGCGGGGCGCGCAGATAGAGCACGGTGTGGCCCTGTCGGGCGGCGAAGTTGCCGAGCGCGCAAGCGATATAGCTTTTGCCAACGCCGGTGGGGCCGGTTAACAGCACGTTTTGGTGGTGGGTGAGCCACGGCTGAGAGGAGAGTTCCAAGATCAGCTGTTTGTTTAAGCCTCTGGGATGTTTGTAATCGATGTCTTCGAGGGCGGCGGGTTGTTTGAGCTTGGCGTTGGCGAGCAGCCTTTTGAGCCGGAGATTTTCCCGGTAGGTGTTTTCATCCTGGACGAGCAGGCCGAAGAACTCCTGGTGGCTGAGATCGGCTGTGTGGGGATGAGAGATTTTGTCACTGAAGCTTTTGGCCATGCCGAAGAGCTTGAGCGCATTGAGAGTCGATAGCGTTTGTTCATTAAGCATAAGAGATGTTCCTCCTGGATTTTATTCTTTTCCGTAAATCGGGGGGGGTGGCTTACCCCTTCACCCTGTTGCTAGCGTCGTTTGTAGAGCCACCCAGAGCGTGGTTTTTTGCTTTGCCTCTCCATTTTTTCTTTTTTCAGTGGTAGTAGCCGCTGCCACGGATGTTATCGTGATCGGGAAGAGCTGGCTGTGAGCCATCCTGTTTTTCTTCCAAGCGGTCCAGTCCAGAGCTTAAGATGTTACGCAGCGCCTTAAACGATAGGGCGCCGAACTTAAGCGCCCGCACCGCAGCGTTTTCTAACCGCTGTTGAGAATAATGCTTCTCCAGGCGCAGGATGCCCAAGCAGGAGCGATAAGCCTGTTCGGGGTGAGTGCGGCTGTCGATGATCTTTTGGACCAACTCAGCGGTAGCGGGGCCGGTCTTTTTGGCCCAGGTAACGATCCTGGAGGGAGTCCACTCCAGATAGTTTTGGTGCGCTGGCGGCATGTGCTCTTTGAGTGTGGTATAGCGGTGGGCGATGAAGGATCGGACATGGGCGACCACCCGTTCGCCTTTTTGGAAAGCTTCAACGGTATGGGCGGTCAGTCTCACATGGAGTTTCTCACGCACCAGCCGGAACGGAACGCTGTAATAATGCTGGTCGACCTCGATGTGGTAGTCGATATTGACGGTGGCCAGTTTCCACTCGGCGTACTCGTAAGTCTTTTCGGGAAGAGCAAGCGCGCTGGGCTGATCGAACAGTTTAAACAGTTCTTGTCGTGATTGTTTCAGCTTGCGTAGCGCTCGGCTGTTTAAGCGCTCAAGCAACTCATGGATCGCGCCATTGATCTCGGCGAGGCTATAGAACGTGCGATGGCGTAGCACGGCAAGAATCCAGCGTTTGGCGATGAGCACCCCGGTTTCTACTTTGGCTTTGTCCTTGGGATGAGCCGGGCGGGCCGGCAACACGCAGAGCCCGTAGTGCTCGGCCATCTCGGCATAGGTGGGATTTAAATCGGGCTCGTAGCGGCACGCTTGGCTGACCGCGCTTTTAAGACAATCGGGAACCACGATCTTGGGCAAACAACCGAAGTACTCAAAGGCTCTTGTGTGGGAGCCGATCCAGTCGGGCAGTTGCTGGGTAAGAGTCGCTTCGGCAAAGGTGTAATTCGACGCGCCCCACACGGCCACAAAGAGCTGAGTTGTAATCGGCTCGGCGGTTTTGGGATCAACCAGACTCAAGCCCTCGCCGTAATCGACGAAAAGTTTCTCCCCGCCGCGGTGGTCCTGGCGCATCGAGTAGTCGAGCTTGCCTCGATAGCGGCGGTAAAGCTCACAGAACTGCGAGTACTGATAGCCCTCGGGATGTTGCTCTTTGTACTCCTGCCACAAAAGATCCAAGGTGAGGTTGAATTTCTTATGGGTTTTAAGCTCCTGGTAGATGTAGTCGAAGTCCGGCAGCGGTTTGGCCGGGGTTTCTACCGTGAGCGGCGGGGGGAAAAGTTTCTGCTCCAGTTCCTGTTCGCTTAGCGTGTCGGGTAAAGGCCAGGTTAAACCGGCTTTCTTGGCCCGCTCCTGATATTCTTTGACCGCGCTGCGGCTGATATTTAAGCTGTGCGCTACTTGGCGAGCGCTTAACTCGCCGGGATAGCTCAGACGTAGAACTTCTTTGATCATGCGCATGGATAACCTCCTGTTGGCCATTCAATCCCTCCTTGTGATTAAGGCACGGATTGTAACAGCCGGGTTATCCAGCGTCGCTTAGCTCAACCTAACCCCACCAAACCACGGTGGCTGGTTTGCCCCGGAACGGTGGCCGGTTTGCGCCGGATTGGGTGGCCGGTTTGCCCCGGAATAGGTGGCCGGTTTGGTGCGGAAAACGCACCATAACACAACTCCTAGCAAAACCTTTCTTGAAGCTATATAACCATAACCGAGTATGGGCCGTTCCAAGAAC
>DATCIL010000662.1:0-2064 GCA_036507795.1 Anaerolineales bacterium
GGTGATTATTGCTACACCGATCGACTTGGGACGGCTGCTCAAGATCGACAGTCCCGCGCAGCGCGTTCGCTATGAACTGCAGGAGATTGGGCAGCCGACTCTCGAAGATATTTTGAAGGAAAAGTTTGGTAGATGAGGGAAGAGGGGAGAAGGGATAGGGGAAAAGGGATAGGGGTTAAATCTCTTGAACCTCTCTTCCCCTTCTCCTTTGCGCCCTTACTCAGCAGCAACCATGCCCATTCTCAACTGGGACTCAAAGACAACTCCAGAACCGGCTCCATCCACCTTAAAGCCTGATAGCATTGTCTTTCCTCAGGGCGAGGGTTATCCCGGCGACGTTCCTGAAAATCTTCTGATCCTGGGGGACAATTTCCGGGTGATGTCGACCCTGCTGGAGGAATACGAGGGGCGCATTAAGCTGATTTACGCCGACCCGCCGTTCTTCACCAACCGGCGCTATCCGGCGAGAGTGGGTCGGGGCGAGGATTCACGGCGACCGCAGGAATGGCAGCTGGCGGAGGGATATCCGGATGACTGGGTGGACATCGAAGCCTACCTGGACATGCTTTACCCGCGGCTGCACTTGATGCACCGCTTGCTCGCGCCCGATGGAACGCTTTACCTGCACCTGGATTGGCACGCCGATCATTATGCCCGCTTGTTGCTCGACGAGATCTTTGGCCCAGACCGGCTGCTGAATGAAATCATCTGGGTGTACCATGGTCCCTCACCCATCCGCAGTGCATTCAACCGTAAGCATGATACGATTTTGTCCTACACAAAAAGCGAGGGTTACACCTTCAACGTCGATGAGGTGCGGGAGCCTTATAACCCGAGCACAGTGAAGACATTTAAGTCCTCCTCTAAAGCCGGATTTGGCAAAGTGCCAGACCTCGAACGCGGCAAGGTTCCCGAAGATTGGTGGTATTTCCCCGTGGTGGCGCGGCTGCATAACGAGCGCACCGGATACCCAACGCAAAAACCCGAGGCGCTGCTCGAGAGGATTATCCTGGCATCTTCTAATCCTGGGGATATCGTCGCCGACTTTTTCTGCGGCTCGGGCACCACGGCGGTCACGGCGGCGCGGTTGGGAAGAAAATTTATCGCCAACGACGGCATTTGGCGGGCGATTAACACCACACGCGGCAGGTTGGTACGCGCCAGCGCTAAGGCTTTCAAATTTTTAACAGAAGCCGGGACAGAAATACCGGCGGAAGAGCGGGAAGATAGGCAATTCCAGATCAGATTAACACGAGAGAACACCGAGACTGCGGCTAAGCCCTGTACGCATATGATCAGGTTAGAGACGAACAGCCTGGAAGATTTGGACTACTGGGAAGCCGACCCTGCCTGGGATGGAACAGTGTTCAATAGCGCGGCCCAGGCCGTGCGGCCGCGATCTGAAAAACCGATCGCTACCGAAATAAGTTTGCCTTGCGATCCAAATGAACGCCCGATCTCGGTGCGCCTTGTTTGGGTAAGTGGGCGCCAAAGCCGGACAGAAGTCGATTGGCCGGGCAGCCAATCAGTCAAATAGTCGATTGGGGCTTGTATGCAGCCGCTGCCGCAATCTCCTTTAGTCCAGGCACGGAGACTGCGGCAGCGCCTGCATAAGGACTGCTCGCAAGGGTTCAGCAGCTTAAGGCGCTGCTCCGCAAAGAACGCTCCTCGCAGCGACATTTTTTAAGTTTATATAAAGACTAGCGGGGAACCCCAGGAGGGCGGCTACACATCGAGACGGTAGCCAACACCACGGATGGTCTTCAAAAATCGGGGGTTGCGAGGATCCTCTTCGATAGCCTGCCGCAGCCAGCTGATATGAACGTCGAGGGTGCGGGTATCCACGGTATATTCCGTATTCCACACCCTGCGGAACAAATCCTCGCGCTCGACCACTTCTCCGGCATGCTTCATGAGAATCTTGAGTAGGCCGACCATGCGCGGCGTGAGGCGTGCTTCTTTGTTGGCGCAACGCACCTGATTTCGCTCAACATCCAACTTGATGGGACCGACCTTGATAAGATCCTCATCATTGGCAGGCAAGAGAGGAATGATCCGGTTGAC
>DATCIL010000663.1:0-8729 GCA_036507795.1 Anaerolineales bacterium
AGGTAGCTTCAAGCCACCTGGCCAAATCTGTGGTTTGCTCCGCATCGACGATAGCGTCCTCAATCGCATAGCGGTTTCCATGGGGGTCTTCGTCCCAGGCATTGATCTGGCCTGCCAGCTCGCGGCTGCCTGGGGCCTCCATGCGCAGAAACCAGTCGATCCGTCCCAGCGCAATGTGCCGGATCAGTTCACCCACCGGCCGGAGATGGTCCGCCGGACGCCAGGCCAGCTGTTCTCGGGTCAAGGGAGAAACAGCCTGCAAGATGCTTCTCTGGTATCCGTCCCAGCCTTCGTATACCGTCATTAGAGAGTTAGCAGAGATCTCCATCTTCAACCTCCTCTTCGCATGGTCGTTTCGTCCCACACCCGAACATTCATCCTGTGCAGAAGGATACCATAAACACTACCCCAATCACACATCCTGCCATCCCGCCCAGGATCCGCCAATCGCAATTCGTAAATCATATCCTCCTCCTCAGACTACTCGACTACCGACGATCTGCTGGTCTGCTACGCGGCGCTCTTCGCCCAAGCGGCGCTTTCTGCCGCCATCCGCTTTTAACCGCCGCTCACCCCTCCCCCTGGCAACGTTCTCCGTCGCCTGCAACCTGTAACTTGCATCTTGCACCCTGCATCCTGCAATCCCTCCCACAATTCGCAAATCCTTCCCTCCCCACCCGACTACCCGACTGCCAATTTTCCAAACCCTCCTTCCTGCCCTTTGTGTTAAAAAATCCGCGTCCATCCGCGTACCACCGCATCCGTCCAGCCTTCCATTCTTCAACCTTCAACTTTCAACCGATCGAACCTTCAACCCATAGAACTTTCAACTTTGATCGTCACAAACCCGGCTCCCGTGTTATAATAATTCAAATTTAGATGTTCCTAAATTCTAATTTTGAACCTTCCGAGTCATGGGATCAATATGCCTGGTTCTTTCTTTTCCCTGCTTGTCGCTGCCCTCCTTTTCATTTCTGCTCTTATCCTCTTCTACCCTGATCGCGGCCTCTTTCCTCGCTGGCGGCGCGCTCGGCGAAGGGTTGAGCGCATTCTCATTGAAGACGCCCTCAAGCACCTCCAGCGCTGCGAGACCCACAATCGCCATCCCTCTATCGAAAGCCTGGCGGGCGCTCTCGATGTCTCCGTAAACCACGCTGCCCTTGTCCTCAATAAATTAGCCGGCCACCAGCTGGTCAGCAGGCAGGCCGGGGAGTTCAAGCTTACCCCTGCCGGACGGGACTACGCTTTGCGCGTCATTCGCGCCCACCGCCTCTGGGAGCATTACCTGGCCGAGGAGACTGGCTTCGCCGAATCCGAATGGCACGATCAGGCCGAACATTACGAGCACCTCCTCACCCCGGCCCAGGCCGAAGCCCTTTCTGCCCAGCTCGGCCACCCGACCCACGATCCCCATGGCGATCCCATACCGGCAGCCGATGGCTTTCTTCGGCACCATGGTGGTGCATCCCTGGCCGATATGCCGCTAGATGTTCCCCTGCGCATCGTCCACATCGAAGACGAGCCTGAGGCGGTCTTTGCCCAAATCCTCGCCGAAGACCTGCACCCGGGCATGCAGGTCCGCCTCACCGAACGCTCTCCCCAGCGCCTCCGCTTTTGGGCCGCTGGCGATGAACACCTCCTGGCGCCCGTCGTGGCCGCCAATATCTCCGTCATTCCCTTGCCCGAATCTCAGGAGACGCCCGAGCAAACCGGAATGCCCCTGTCAGGCCTCAAGCCGGGCCAACCGGGACGCGTCGTCGGCCTCTCCCCTGCTTCTCATGGCGCCGAACGCCGCCGCTTACTGGACCTGGGCCTCGTCCCTGGCACCATGGTCGAGGCCGAATTTCGCAGCCCCGCTGGCGACCCCACCGCCTACCGCGTGCGTGGCGCCTTGATCGCCCTGCGCCGGGAGCAGGCTGACCAGATCCAGGTTGCGCCCATCGCCGAGGTAAGCTCATGACCGAAGAACGCCACCGGCCCGACCCATCCGCCTGCGCCTCCTGTGCCTTCCACAACGCCGCCAATCTTAAGAAGCTGGGCGTCGACATGCACAATTGGGATTACGTCATCGCCCTGGCCGGCAACCCCAACACCGGCAAAAGCACCGTCTTCAACGCCCTCACCGGCCTGCGCCAGCACACCGGCAATTGGCCCGGCAAGACCGTCGGCCGCGCCGAAGGCGGCTTCGATTACGGTGGAAAGCGCTACAAGCTCGTTGACCTGCCCGGCACCTATTCGCTGCTCTCGACCAGCTACGATGAGGAGATCGCCCGGGATTTCATTCTCTTTGCTCAGCCGGATGTCACCGTCGTCGTGGTGGACGCCACCCGCCTGGAGCGCAACCTCAACCTGGCGCTGCAGGTTATGGAGATCACCGGCCGGGTGGTGGTCTGCCTGAACCTGATCGATGAAGCCCGTCGCCATAAAATGCAAATCGACGACCGCCGCCTGGCCCGCGACCTTGGTGTTCCCGTGGTCCCCTGTTCTGCTCGTTCCGGCCGGGGACTGCCCGAGCTGCTCCAGGCCATCCACGCCGTCGCAACCGGCGAGATCGTCTGCAAGCCCCATCGCCTGAAAAGTGAACCGCCTGAGCTCAAACGTGCCCTCACCACCCTCGCCGCTCAAATCCAAACCCTTTACCCCCGCCTCCCCAACGCCCGCTGGGTGGCCCTGCGCCTCCTCGACGGTGATGCCCGCCTCACCCAGGCCCTCGCCAACGGAGAGCTCGGTGACCTGGCCCACGCCGCCCCCTAACCCTTATTCCCTTATCCCCTAATCATTCCGCCCTGCCTCTGACCAATGATTGCTGATCAACCAATCACCCCCCAATCCATCCTCTCCTCCGCCGAAACCCTGCGCTGGGAGATCGGCAAAGACTTCCACCAGGACCTGATGGAAGCCATTTACACCGACGCCGCCCTCATCGCCGACCGCGCCGTCGCTCTGCCCGGCGAAAAGCCCCGCTTCGATCTCGACAGCACCATCGACCGCCTGGTCACCAGTCGCCTGTGGGGATTCCCCCTCATGCTCCTGCTCTTCACGCTGGTGTTTTGGATCACCATCAGCGGCGCCAACATCCCCTCCGGCTGGTTGTCCGCCATCCTCCTGGATCGCTTCCATCCTATATTGAAAGCTCTGGCTGCCGGCATCGGCCTGCCCTGGTGGTTGTCTGGCGTCTTGATTGACGGTATGTATCTGGCCACTGCCTGGGTGGTCAGCGTCATGCTCCCGCCTATGGCGATTTTCTTCCCCCTCTTCACCTTGCTGGAAGATTTCGGCTATCTTCCTCGCCTGGCCTTTAACCTGGACCACGTCTTCAAGAAAGCCGGCGCCCACGGCAAGCAGGCCCTCAGTATGATGATGGGCTTCGGCTGCAACGCCGCCGGGGTTGTCTCCACCCGCATCATCGACAGCCCGCGCGAGCGCCTGATCGCCATCGTCACCAACAACTTCGCCTTGTGTAACGGGCGCTGGCCCACCCAGATCCTGATTGCCTCCCTCTTTATTGGCGCGCTGGTTCCTACACACCTCGCCGGCTTGATCTCCGCCCTTTCAGTGGTTGGCGTTGCCCTTCTGGGCGTGCTCTTTACCTTCCTGGTTTCGTGGGGTCTTTCCCGCTCCGTGCTCAGAGGCCAGGTCTCCACCTTCAGCCTGGAGTTGCCTCCCTATCGCCCGCCCCGCATCTTGCAGACCATTTACACCTCGATTATCGACCGCACCATTTACGTGCTGTGGCGCGCCATCGTCTTCGCTATGCCCGCCGGCGCGGTCATCTGGCTGGTCGCCAATCTGAGCGTCTCTGGCGCCAGCCTCGCCGGGCATCTGGTCAATTTCCTCGATCCGCTGGGTCTCTTCATCGGGCTGAATGGCGTGATCCTGGTCGCTTACATCATTGCCATCCCCGCCAACGAAATCGTCGTCCCCACCGTTCTAATGCTTACCGTCCTGGTCACCGGCGTGTCCGGGTTAGGGCAGGGCGCCGGTGTCATGTTCGAAATGGAGGCTGGCGCCGGCATGCTTGCGCTGCTCCACGCCGGCGGCTGGACTCTGCTCACCGCCGTCAACCTGATGCTTTTCAGCCTGCTGCACAACCCCTGCAGCACCACCATCTACACCATTTATAAAGAAACTGGCAGTCTCAAGTGGACTGCCATCTCGACCCTGCTTCCCCTCGCCATGGGCCTCACCCTCACCTTCCTCATCGCCCACCTCTGGCGCTTATTCTTACTCTTTATTCCTTTGTGAAATCCTTCGTGCCCTTGGTGTTAAAATTTTACACCACTTAAACCTTATCCCCTATTCCTTATCCATTCCCCCTTCAACCTCATCCCCAGTCGCCTAATCGCCTAATCGACCAATTGCCTAATCGCCTTATCCCCTATTCCACCCTCCTCTGCCTATACAGCGCCGGATCAACCACATTCCCCATATTATCGACATTCAACGGCGTCCCCAGGAACTGCTGGATTTGCTCCAGGTATTGGCGTGGGTTTTCCAGCAGCATGTTATAGTCCACGTCTAATGTTGAGACGTTGGGCTGCGTTGCCAGCCACGCCTGCACCTTCGCCAGGTGCTTCTCGTACATCTTCGCCAGTTCTTCGTCGCTGACCTTATCGGTCGGCTTCCCCTGCCGGATAAGCATCTTCTTCTGTGAAGCCAGGATTTCAGTCATATTGCGGCGCATGAAGATGATCTTATACGAATACTCTGGCGGCAAGTGTTCCAGCAGCGCCGAGATTACCTTGACCGATTTTCCCCGCGCCTCCACCATCCAGGCTTTATCCCCATCGGGCATCTTCTTGACCCTCTCGAATTCGTAGTAGCCCTTTGGATTGTCTTTGTCCGCCGTGCGGATTTCGTCGGTCAGCGGCGGCAGGCCGCCGGCCTCCAGCATCTTCATCATCATCGAAGTCCCCGAACGGGGCAAACCTGAGACGATGGTTACAACATGATTGGATGATTCTTTCTTGAATAACTTCAAAAAACGCTCCATATCCCTTTCCCTGTCCGCCTTGTCTACCTGTCTACTTGTATACCTTGTCTACCTCTTCACCTCAAACGACAGGCTCCGAGCTCGTTCGACCGGCGAATTAAATGGATGATATAGATAATCAGCCAGCCTACCGACCCCCGGAAACCTGTCGGTTTTTATCTTACCTGATATTAATGGGAATGTCAAAACAAATCCCAAGTTGAGCGTTAATCTATCAGGCCAGTTTCCCTCGCATATCGCACCAATTCTACCCGGCTGCGGAGATCAAGCTTGCCCATGATATTTGCCCGGTGGCCTTCCACCGTACGGACACTGATGGTGAGTTTCTCGGCTATTTGCCGGTTGGTATATCCTCCGGCAATTAATTGCAGCACTTCTGTTTCGCGGCTGGTCAATGTTTCATTCAGGTTGTCTCTGCATGGATTGCGAGCAGGTTCCGTTAGCAAGGCCCGCGTCATCGCCGGGTCGATATACAGGTCTCCTCGCGCTACCGCGCGGATGGCATTGATCAGTTCCGACTCGACGGCGCGCTTCAAAATATACCCGGCTGCGCCGGCTTGTAGAGCCTCGCGCAGCAGGCTGCTGTCTGCATGCACGGTGAGCAGGAGCACCCGTGCGCTGGGCATCTCGGCCAGTAATTTCCGCGTTGCCTCGATGCCATCCATGCCCGGCATGGTGATATCCATTAGAACAACTTCTGGGCTTAACTCGCCCGCCATGCGCAGCGCCTCATCGCCATCCGCGGCCTCTCCCACCACCTCCAGGTCCGCTTCACTGGCGAGCAAGGCGCGTAACCCTGCCCGTAAGACTCCATGGTCATCTACAATCAGCGTCCTAATCCCCATAAGGCATCTCCACCAATAACGTCGTACCGCTGCCCGGCCGGCTCTCAATTATTAAGGAACCTCCCAGCATTTCAGCTCTTTCGCGCATGCCAGCCAGCCCTAACCGCCCCCTTTGCGCCGCGGCGAACGGGTCGAAACCGGTGCCATTGTCTTCCACAATCGCGATGACCTTATCGCCGCGTTTTTCAAGTAAAACGTCCACCCTGGTCGCCTGCGCGTGCAGAATCACGTTGCTCAACGCTTCTTGCACGATTCTATACAGGCTGGTTTCGACCTCCGGGCTTAACCGCGCTTCCATGCCAATCGCTTCGAATTGCATGCTCAGCTCGTGCCGTTCGCTGATTGCCTCCACATGCTGCTCCAGGGCGGCCACCAGACCCAAATGGTCCAGGCTCGTCGGCCTGAGGTCCATAGCCAGCCGGTGTAAGTTTTCGATCACGCCATCGGCGATTTGCTTCAGTTCGCTTACTCCGGCCACAATGGCTTCGGTTTTTCCCGCGTCTCGTTCGATCAGTCGCAAACCAACCATCAAGGACGTGAGCGCCTGGCTGGCTTCGTCGTGCAGTTCGCGAGCGATATAGCGCCTCTCGCTCTCTTGAACCTCCACCAGGCGCCGGGAAAGGGATTGCAGCCTCTCGCGGCCGGCGCGCACTTGCTCGAACAGCCATGCGTTCTGGATGGTCACGGATACTTGTCCGACCAGCGCTTCGACAAGCTGCACGTGTTGCCGCGTAAAGGATCCCGGAAGGGTCTCTTCCAATACAAACAATCCGATGGCTTTTTCCTCTGCAATCATGGGTACGGCTAACCAGCTGCCTGCCTGCTTGCCTTTCCAGGCTCGCATGAGCTCTGGCGCGTCTTTCAGATCCGGGATCAGCACGCTTTTCTGGCGGGCCACCAGATTACGGAAGAAAGCGTTCTCCAGGTCGAAACTCAATATTGCCACAGGTTCAGCCTCTTCATACCCGCGCATCGCTTGCAGCTTCATGTGGCGCTCATCCGCTGTCAGGAATATAGCCGCTCTATCATGGGGGACGAGTTTGCCAGCGAATTCCAACAGTTTTTCCATCACGCGGTCCAGGTTGAGGGTTTGGGTGAGCGCCAGGCTGGCGTCGGTGAGAATCTCTGCTGTCTGCCGGGCATTTAATTCTGCTTCATACAGGCGCGCGTTTTGGATGGCCAGGGCCGCCTGGTCCGCCAGGCTCTGGGCAAATTCCAGATCCTCCTGGCTGTAGGGTTTTTCAGTTTTATTGCGGAACAGTGCCAGCGTTCCGATCAATTTGCCCCTGGCGTTAAGCGGAACACTTAATAAGCTCTTGAATTTATGGTTTTCAAAGTAGGTTGAGTAGACCGACCGCGTCCGAGGATCGGCCTGGTCCGTTTCGGGCGAGGGGACGAAAAGCGGGCGCCCGCTTTGGATGACATAACCGGTCAGTCCTGCGTCGATCGGTCGAACATCCGACTTTATGAACTCTGATAACAATTGATACGTCCCTGGGTCGGAATGATGAAAGGCCGCCGGCGCGTGGGTCATACGATCATCGGATATCAGCCGGATGACACAGCCGTCGCCAATCAGGTCGGCTGTGCTTCGTGCAATCATGTTTAAGACTGCCTGATAGTCAGGTCCGGCTTCCATGATCGTTTGCAGCGTTTCTGTTAGTACAATCGCTCGCTCGACATTTTGTTGAATGGTCGCCTGGGCCTGTTTTGTCTCTGTGATGTCAACGCCTAACTCCAGCACGAGGGGCGAACTGTCGGCATCGGAAAAGGGGTATCCATAAATTTGATAACTTCTACCATCCGCGTAGGTTTTTTCCCACGTCTGGGTGACTTCATTTTTCAACACCCAAGGTATTCGACAGTCCGGGCAGGGGTCGGAATAGCCGTGCATGACTTCGTAGCACCGTTTATCCTCGGGTTCGCCAAAGAGCTGGCGAAAACGGCTGTTTGCAAACTGAATGGAGTAGTCGGGAGATTGCAGGCAAATAAAGGCTGGCAGCTGGTCAAGTAGTGTGTATAGGCGCTGTTGTTCGGTTGCCAGGGCCATTTCCGCTTTCTTTCGCGGCGTTACATCCAGGAGCGTAAGGACGACACCGCTTACTTCCTTACCTTCGGTATTTATCGGGATCAGGCTCCAATCCCAGTAGCTGACGCCCCGTTCAGGGTGCTCGGCGTATTCGAAAGGTTTTTCGAAGATGAAATAGGGTTCGCCCGTTTCAACCACATTTCGGAAAATCCCTTCATTTTCCTCATGTGGGAATAAGTCAAAATGGTTTTTGCCGGTGTAAAATTCTGGATCGCGCCCATCTGCATGCGCATAGGCTCGGTTTACGCGGATGAAATTGAAATCTGCATCCATGTAAGCGATAAGCACATGCGTAATAGAAAACATCTTCTCCAGAAATTCGTTGGATTCCCACAGCGCTGTTTCAACCTGCTCGCGCTGGTCTATATTCAACATCAAGTGCCGGAATGAGAGGAAGTAAACAAGCGGGAAGATCAAGACCGTCATGATTGTGGCATCAATCAGGGTTTCGACATAGTACGGTTGCGGCTTAATCAGATAAACAACGATCATGGCGGCTACTTCCGCCAGGAATATCCCCGCGATCGTAATGATTAGGATGCCTGCCGGTGAAATAAATCCTTTTTGTGAAGACAATGCCCACCCCGGAACAATCAGTTTGTGCTGTCCAGCCCCGATTTGACCTTGACGTGAATAAAGAGGTTATTAACTATTTTCGCGGAGAATTAATAATCTGTCAAATGAGTTTTTTATCTTCCTTGGGTGACATTTATTATCTTTTTAAGAACCCAATTGACAATTTTGTGAGTATTTTTATCCGCTTCCTGTTCAAACAGTCCTGGACGATTTGCTTCACCTTCAA
>DATCIL010000664.1:0-1070 GCA_036507795.1 Anaerolineales bacterium
AAAAGTGTGCACCCTGGACCCGTTATCACGATGTTTAAATTCGAGCCTGCTGCGGGGGTTAAAGTAAGACGGATTGTGACCCTTGCAGATGATTTGGCGATGGCGTTGCGCGCGCTAAACGTGAGGATCTTGGCTCCGATCCCTGGAGAGTCTGTTGTGGGCATCGAAATACCCAATCCCAGACGCGAGAAAGTTTTTCTTCAGCAGGTCATTGGGAGCGATGATTACCAAAATGCCGAGTCGAAGCTCACCCTAGCATTAGGAAAGGCTATATCAGGGCTTCCCTACCTGGCGGATCTGGCCCGGATGCCCCACCTGCTTGTGGCCGGCGCCACGGGAACGGGAAAGTCTGTCTCTATCAATGCCATGATTTTGAGCATGCTTTATAAGGCGACGCCAAAGGATGTACAGTTCATCATGATCGACCCGAAGATGCTGGAGCTCAGCGTCTTCGAGGAACTGCCTCACATGCTAGTTCCGGTGGTGACGGATCCCAAGAAGGCGGCGGCGGCGCTCTTCTGGGCCATGGACGAAATGGACCGGCGCTACCTGCTGATGCGCGACAAAGGGGCCAGAAACATCGACCACTATAACCACATCTTAGAAAAAAAGATGCCTGATAAAAGCGAGGTCATTGACCTCAAGGATCCGGACGAGACCGGAGAAAACAATGAAATAACAGGGCATACCGAAGAACAGATCCCCCTGGCGCATGAACATCTCCCCCGCATCGTGATTGTCGTGGATGAGCTGGCGGATTTGATGATGTCTGTTCGCAGAGATATCGAGGAACACATTACGCGTCTGGCTCAGAAGGCCAGGGCTGCGGGAATTCATATGATTCTAGCTACACAGCGCCCGTCAGTGGATATCATCACAGGACTCATTAAGGCGAATTTTCCGGCCCGGATCTCATTTCAGGTGACCTCCCGGGTCGATTCCCGAACGATTCTTGATTCCATCGGGGCTGAACGGCTTCTAGGAGAAGGGGACATGCTCTACTTACCCCCTGGGACAGCTCGCCTGACCCGTATCCATGGGGCTTATGTTTCGGATCAAGAGGTCCGCAA
>DATCIL010000665.1:0-4118 GCA_036507795.1 Anaerolineales bacterium
CACCATCCCCAGAAGAGACATTAAAAAATATCCAAAGGAGCTTAAAGATGTCAGAACTCTCAGTAGTTGGAAAAAGTGTTGTCAGGTTTGACGCCAGAACGAAGGTCCTGGGCAAGGAAGAATACTGCGCCGATATAAAGCTGCCCGGCATGCTTCATGCCAAGGTGTTGGGGAGCCCCCACCCCCATGCCAAAATTCTCAGCGTTGATACTTCGGCGGCAGAAAAGGTATCGGGTGTTCGTTGTGTGGTGACCGAAAAGGATGCGCCGAAGAAGTTGACGGGGACCGGGGGGATTAAGGATATGCCGATACTGGCAAGAGACGTGGTTCGCCACGTGGGGGAGCCGGTGGCGGCGGTCGCCGCAACAACGGTTGAGGGGGCGGAGGAAGCATTGGAGCTGATCAAGGTGGAGTATAAGGAGCTGCCCGCCATATTTGATGCGGAAGAGGCGGCCGGGACAAATCCGCCGGTGATCATTCACCCGGATTTTTCCAACTATAGAGTAACGTTGCATCCCGATAGACTTTCCCCTGAAAGGCCGAATGTGTTCACGCACATCAAGGTTTATAAAGGCGATGTGGATAAGGGATTTAAAGAATCCGACCTGATTGTGGAGAACAGGTTTGTCGCGCCATCGATTCAGCATTGCGCCCTTGAGCCCCATGCGGTGGTTGTTTGTCCCGAGCCTGACGGCAGTGTGACCGTATTTACGGGGAAACAGGGGCTGAGCCGCGTGAAAGAGGACATTGCTGCGGCCTTTGGGATAGAGCCCTATCGGGTCAGGGTAAGGCAGCAATATGTGGGCGGCTCTTTTGGCGGCAAGAATGGCACCTACGAGTTTATCCCCACCCTGTTGGCCCTTAAGACCGGGCGCCCGGTCAAGTGGGTGATGACCAGGGAGGAGGTATTTGTGCTGGGTGGACCGCGGGAAGGGATGGTTCTTACTGTCAAAGACGGATTTAAGAAGGATGGAACCCTTGTGGCCAGAAGGATGGAAGTACTTGTGGATGGCGGCGCCTATGCAGAGGCATCGCCCGGGATAACCCAGAATTGCAGTTCCGCGACAATTTGCATGTACCGAATACCGCATCTCAAATGGGACGGCTACGCTGTTTATACCAATACGCCGAAAAGGCGCGGCATGCGCGGCTATGGCGTGAACGAAGTCGCTTTTGCGATAGAATCGAATATGGAAATTGCCGCGGAAAAGCTGGGCATCGACCCCGTAGAACTGAGGCGGAAGAACCTGCTCAGGGAAGGCGAGCCGATGTTGAATGGTGAGATCACCCACAGTATCGGCGCGGCCGAGTGCCTCGACAGGGTCTGTGCAGCAATAAAGCTGAATGAGCAGGGCGCCTCAGAGGGACCGTGGAGAAAGGGAAAAGGATTGGCACTGGGAAACAAATACAGTACGGCCCGTGCCGCCTATTGCGGGGCAAGAATCCGGGTTACCGAGAATGAAAGAATCATCGTCTATCATGGCGCTGACGCAGTAGGTCAGGGCGTTAACACAGTGATCGCCCAGATGGCGGCAGAGGAGTTCGGGGTATCCGCAGGCTGTGTGGATGTCGTATTTTCAGACACGGCCACCACGCCCTTTTTTGGCGGCGGCTCAACTTCGAGCCGGACGACTTATAATCTGGGTAATGCTGTGCGTCGGGCCTGTGATGATGCGAAAAGGCAAATTTTTCAAAGAGCGGCATGGAACCTGGAAGCCCCCCCTGAACTACTGGATATCGGCAATATGGAAGTTTATGTCAGGAGCCATCCAGAAAGAAAAATCAGGGTGAAGGATTTATTCTCTTCTTATCAGGACAGACCGCGCCAAATCCCGGCTGGCGGAGCCGGTGAAGGCGAGGAGATTATGGAGATTATAGGGAAGGCCACCTACAGGGCGGAGAGCATTCCCGATGATCCAAAGACAGGTCAGCTTGACCCTGAGCTGGCAAAACAGGGAAAACGGTTCATGGCTTTCTACACCTACGTTGCCAAGGCCGTTGAGGTGGCGGTCAACATAGAAACAGGGGAGGTTAAAGTTCTTCGTTGTTGTGGCACGGTTGACCTGGGAAAGGCGATAAACCCCAAGACCTGTGAGCAGCAGTTGGAGGGTGGCATGGCGATGGGAATCGGCAGCGCCCTCTATGAGGTAACTTTGATGGAAAAGGGGCGGGTGCTGAACCCCAACTTTACGGATTACCGAGCGCCTTTGGCAGCCCAGATGCCCTTTAATGAGAATATGAAATCGATTTTTGTCGAGTCTGCGCCCCATAAAGATGGCCCTTTCGGCGCCAAGGGTTTTAGTGAGGGCGCTGTGACAGGAATGGAACCGGCCATAGCCAATGCCATCTATAATGCCGTGGGGGTCAGGATAAAACGGGCTGTTGCCCAAATCCAGCCTAGCAGGCATTTTTTTAATGCAACATGAGATGGTTGTCGCTATAATGTCTCTACTATTTTCTCACAGTAGTGGAGGATCAATCCATGATGGGTCATCAGCCACCGCCTCAGCCTTCACTGTTTTATACAGGGATCAACTTAGAGAAGCGGATACGTTCCAACCATGTGCTGCGCAAGGTGGCGCAGAGGGTGGACTTTGATTTTGTGTACGCGGAGGTCAAGGAGAGCTACGGTTATAACGGCAACGTGTCTGTGCCGCCGCCGATGATTTTAAAGCTGATGCTGCTTTTGGTGTTCTACAATGTGAGGAGCGAGCGGGAGTTAATGGCCACGTTGGCGGAGCGGCTGGACTGGCTGTGGTTTTTGGGTCTGGAGTTGGACTCAGAGATACCGGACCACAGCGTGCTGAGCAAGGCGAGGAAGCGTTGGGGCGTAGAACTGTTTCGAAACTTTTTCGAGCGCATCGTGTGGCAGTGTGTGGAGAGTGGGTTAGTCGATGGGCGCAAGCTTTTTTGCGATTTCAGCCTCGTTGAAGCCGATGCTTCGTGCAATTCGGTGGTCGATACTCAAGGGCTTAAGCGTTATCTGAGTCCAGCGTACCGAGAGCTTGAGGCCCGTTTGGAAGAGCGGGAGGAAGAAGAACACAAAGAGGATTGCCAAGACGGTCCTCCTCGTCAGAACGTGGTCAACCAGCGCTACACTTCCACGACCGATCCTGAGGCTTCGGTCGTGCGTAAGGGCCAAGGCAAGGCCAAGCTCTATTATCAGACACATCGAGGCATCGACGGGGCGTATGGTGTCATTACCGCGACGGTGATCGGCCCTGGAGATGAAAACGAGGCGCACCGTTTAAGGGATCTCATTGGGGCGCATCGGGTGAACAGTGGACGCGACGCCGAGGTGGTCGTGGCGGACAGCAAGTACGGGACGACAGCCAATTTTTTAGAATGCTACGACCGTGGGATTAAAGCTCACCTTCCGGTACTCAAACAGACGCAGGACCAGCAGGAGCGGCGCCGTAAGATTTTCCCTGAGAGTCTGTTTGTCTATGACCCTCAAACCGACACCTATACCTGTCCGGCAGGAGAGATGCTTAGGCGGCGCAAACATTGGGTGGAGCGCAAAGCGTTTGAGTATGTGACGGCTCGCGGGGTCTGTGCGCAGTGTCCTTTACGAATCCAATGCACTCGCTCTAAGAGTGCGGGCCGAACACTCAAGCGGCACGAGCGCCAGGAGATTCTAGATATCCTTCGGGCTCAGGCACAGAGCAGGGGGGCAAAAAGAGATATCCAGATCCGCCAGCATTTTATGGAACGCTCCTTTGCGCAGGGAAAACGATTCGGTTTAAAACGGGCGCGCTGGCGTGGACAGTGGAGAGTACAAATTCAGGACTACTTAATTGCAGTCGCGCAGAACATCCAGCTTCTGATCGCCCATGCTCGGCCAGAGCCGAGAGCAGTTTTAGCCGCAGGCACTCACAGTGCCGTGGGGTTGAATCAGCTGTGGATGGATCTGCGATCCTTGTTTGCGCCCCCTTATATCCTGCAGCAAGCAGCCCTTGTTTTCTAAGAGAGAACTCACACGTGCGGGCTTAGATGGATCTACCTTGGTGATTCAAGTGACGTTTGGGCAACAGCCCGACAAGAGCTGACCCTCTCACCGTTATTCATTACCACACAGTTGCGACCAGACGAGACTTGGCGATCCGACCATCCCGGGT
>DATCIL010000666.1:0-1884 GCA_036507795.1 Anaerolineales bacterium
TTCCGGATTGATCGGCGCGGCGGGCATTGACAGCAAACCTGCGAAGAATACCGCCAGCATGGGGACAACCAGAGCGAAGAGTTTCAAAGGAGAGGATAACTTCACACACGGCCTCCTTGGATACCGGATTTATCATTGCCAGCCAGGTGGCTTTAGGCTGGCGGAATGCCAATTTTATCAAAAAAACCGAGGATTTAAGAGGAATAGAAAATATTAATAAAAAAGGCGACAATTAAGGCTGGTATATACGGGTGTCGGGCTTAAAAGCCGCCCAGGAGAACCAGAAGTGATTTATGGAAACCACCTCTTCTAAGCGGGTCCGGGCCAGTTCGCCGCTTACCGCCTGCCCGAGGATGTTCCATTCGCTGCCCGTCTGGTCGTCGAGGATGCGAGAGCCATCAAAGGAGAAAATGAGGGTCTGTCCCTCCACCTTGCGGGAATACATCGCGGCAGTCCCCACGTCCCGCCCGCCGGCGATCGAGCCGGAGTCCAGGGCAGAAGCGGTGCCCGGCTCCCAAATCACCACCACCTCCTGCCCTGCAATGGTATCGTTGACCACGTGGACTTGTTGCAAGAGCTGATATGGGTAAGCGACGGACTCCCCGCCGAGATCCACGGTGATGACGCGCTCCATAGGCGGAAGCGTTCCAGGCGTTTGAGGTCCTTTAAAGAGGAAAGGAGAGTTATTGATATTGTCGTAACCGGTGTAGGGATTGCGACCATAAGAACGGCTGAATCCGGTCTCTCGAGAGAGGACTTTGCCATCCGGAAATTCCTGCTTGAACTGCGACCAGGCAATGATCGTGGCGGGAACAAACTCGAGCTGCTCGCCGGTCAACTCGCCGGCGATGGCCTCACCCGACGCCTGCTGCCACCAGGTCTCTGTCTGGCGATCGTACATGATCAGGTTGCTGAAACGCAGACGCCCGGTGGTGCCGAAGTCGAACACCTGCCCATTCACGGTGCTTTTGAAGGCGATAGCAGTGTTGCAGAGCGGGCAGAAGGTGACGACTACCTGTTCACCCCCAACCACGTCGTTGACGATCTCATGCCAGGTCAGGATTTGCAGCGGGTAAGCGCGAACATCGTCGCCGATCCTGAATAGAATCACCGGCTCCTGAGGACCAAGCCATTCATCCGCTTCGGATACGGAAATAAATTGTGGATCGTCAATAGCGGGGATGCCGTCTTTAGGCGGCCCGCCCGAAAGGATTTCATTGTAAGGCACAGAATGCTTGCTGAAATCGGTTGAGAATTGGGAGAGAGCGCCGGCGGGAGGCTCTTCGTTTGGGGAGATGGTGGGGGTGGCAGCCGGAATTTCTGTTGGAACTGAGGTTGGCTGCGAGGGCTGTGGTTCCTCAGATAGTCGATCCGACTGGAGGGTTGAAGCTGGCCCCGTGACTTCTGATGCGCGGCCTGGATGACCCACGGCCTCGCCGGGGGATTGCTCGGAGTCGGTAGGGGATAGGGCAGAGGCACAAGCTGACAGTATCAAAGTAGCGATTAGCAGCCAGGTGTACTTGGGAAATTTACCATTAAAGAATTTCATTTTAGCTCCAAAATTTGCCAGCACTTCTGTGCTAGTGCCAGTAACTCTACAATGCCCTTGGTTTTGATACGGGCGACGGAGATCGTCGCTCGGCAAAGAACGCAGGCCACTCAACCAGCGGGCGCTCTTCCAGGGCTGAATGACAAGTCATGTCATTCGGAGCGCGGCGAAGCAATCTTGATCTCCGCTGCCGCAATATCACAGGACACGGAGACCGCTTCGTCGCAAGGGGACCTTATTCACTATTCTGATATCTCAGAAAATGTGATTCTTACCCCCAAATCAATTCTGGTAATATCGTACTTTTTTAATTGGCAGGCAAAAGGAAAAGTTTG
>DATCIL010000667.1:0-1850 GCA_036507795.1 Anaerolineales bacterium
CAAAATAGGCATCCTCTCAACCTCTTACGTATTGCGTATTGCATATTGCGTATCATGTATGACCGATAACGCATCACGTCATTACAATCTGGGCAATACAATCGAATCCTGTTTTTGGTATTTCCCCTTCTTATCGGCGTAGGACACCTCGCACTCCTCATCGGCCTCGAAAAACAGCACCTGGGCGATGCCCTCATTGGCGTAAATCTTTGCCGGGAGTGGCGTGGTGTTGGAGATCTCCAGTGTCACGAAGCCCTCCCACTCCGGCTCGAAAGGCGTTACGTTTACGATAATTCCACAGCGAGCATATGAACTTTTCCCGAGACAAACCGTCAAAACGCTGCGCGGGATGCGGAAATATTCCACTGTTCGTGCCAGGGCGAAGGAATTTGGTGGGATGATGCAGACATCCCCTTGAAAATCAACCATTGATTTGGTGTCGAAATCCTTCGGGTCCACCACGGCCGAAAACACGTTGGTGAAGATTTTGAATTCATCAGCTACCCGAATATCATACCCGTACGAAGACACGCCATACGAAATTACGCCATCCCGCACCTGATGGTCCGTGAAGGGTTCAATCATGGCATGCTCGTGCGCCATCTTGCGGATCCAATGATCAGGCTTCAATCCCATTTTGCGCTCCTATATTAGAAGTTGTATTACCATCCACTCGCACGAAAAACCTTATCCAATAATTCCACCCGCTCCTCCTCCGCCATCCAGCGTGGCCGGGCATAATCTACAAACCGGATGGTGAGCAGCTCGGTGCCGATATAGCGCCCGTCATAAAACACGTGCCGGTCGATGAAGGCATCATCGCAGGCGTTGTCTGTGCAGAAGTGATACTGGTCGAAAAACAGGTTGCCCAGACCATAATGCATAAAGGTATTGCCCTCAAAACCCATGCCCTGCGGCTGGTGCGACTGGCTGCCGCTTACGATGACCGCCCCGGCTTTTGCCATCCCACCGAAATCCTGGATCTGCAGCGGCTGAGGATAATAGGAATAATACTCGAAATGCTGGAAGGTGGCGATTACCAGCATTCCTTCCTCTTGAAGCCGCCCGATTTCCTGGTGCATCCAATCAAAGTCGCAGGCCACCGCCCCGGGCTGGCTCTCGCCTGCCGTGGCATAGCCGCCCCCTTTCCCGTTGCAGCCGATAAAAGCGAGCCGGTTGCCGTTATGTTCTACCACACGCGCCTGTTGGGCATCGCTGCGATCAACTCCGCCGCCGTAATACACCCAGCGTTCCTCGTTGTAAAGGTCAAGCGTATAGCGCATCGCTTCTGGACCGCGGTCGGCGAAATGATCGCCGGTCAGCTCGACTACGTCCGTCCCAATTTCTTCCATAAGAGCAATGTAAGCCGGGTCGCTGCAAAAGCGCAGATCGGCCTGGCTGGGATTTGGCGGCGGGCAGTCAGGATCGAAGGGAATCTCGTTGCTGACGTGGGTCAGGTCGGCGCTGCTCAAAACCTCCCCGATGTCCTGCGCCGGATAAGCGATCCCATTACGTTCCATGGTGAAAGCCGTCGCCCGGACCAGCGCGGTCACGCCGGTCATCAGCAGATTGGTCAATTTTTGCGGCTGCCGGTTTGCGAGGATCGTCTCCTCGAAACTTAGCGCGCGGAAAGCATCGGCCACCTGCGGATCGCCCTCAACGGAAAAGGTGACCGCCAGCGGGTAGCGCTGCGCGTCAAAACCCTTACGGAGCGGCGAGATCCCGTCCACTTCCAGTGTTTTCCAGCGCGGCTCCAGATCCTCAAATGGCACAATCGCCCACGAAGGGCGGTGCTCCCAGGCAAAGCCCAACAGCTCTTGCGAGGACAAGGCTTCCACAGCGCCTGGAGC
>DATCIL010000668.1:0-3134 GCA_036507795.1 Anaerolineales bacterium
CTGCTTGAGGTAATCACCGCAGGCAATTGTGCCCGCCGATCCGGTGGCGAGGACAACCCCGCGATAATTATCGCGCGGTCCCATTACCTGGGTAAGCACCTCTTCCATAGCCCGCCCGGTGATTTCATAATGCCACAGGTAATTGCCGAACTCATCGAACTGGTTGAAGATCGTCAGGTCCTCGCCTGAACGGCGCAGTTCCCAGCATTTATCAAAGATCTCTTTGACGTTTGATTCAGAACCCGGAGTAGCAATAACCTCTCCGGCGATTTGAGATAGCCACTCAAAACGCTCCCGGCTCATTCCCTCGGGTAGGATCGCAATGGATTCGCAGGCCAGCAAAGCCGAATCATAGGCGCCACCCCGGCAGTAATTACCAGTGGAAGGCCATACCGCTTTTTGGGCTGTTGGATCGAACTGACCAGTCACCAGGCGCGGCACCAAACAACCGAAAGCTGCTCCGACTTTGTGCGCTCCGGTGGGGAACCATTTACCGACCAGCGCGATGACCCGAGCTTCGATGCCGGTCAGGCTCTTGGGAAATTCGATGAAGTTTACACCGTTGAATCCGCCGCCCTCTGACACCGCTTCATTTTTCCACGTGATACGGAACAGGTTGTATGGATTAACATCCCACAGCCCGATATCAGATAATTCCTCTTTGATCTGCGATGGGATCAAGCTGGGATCCTTCATCTGTGCGAAGGTTGGGATGATGATGTTGCGCTCGCGTACCCGTTTGACGGCGCGCTGGCGGCGCTCTTTATCGATGTTGAGATCAATTCTCATGGATCTAAAGCTCCTTTAATTGGATGATCTATGTTGGCTAATTTTACTTTCTTGAAGATCGATTACGCCATCCGCAGGCTCCTGGCGGGGAAGCGAGCTTTCATCCGGCGCCTCACGCACAATATACAAGGGTCTTCCCTTGGCTTCGTCATATAAACGACCGACGTATTCACCCAGAATTCCCAAAGAGATCAGCTGCACACCCCCCAAGAAGAGCACTGCGATCAGTGTGGTCGCCTGACCGAAGAAAGCCTGGTTGCCAGCCAGCCGCATGGCGATAACCACGGGGATCGTCAGGATGCTGATCCCGGCAGAGACGAATCCCATAAGCGTGGCCAGCTGCAGTGGGAAATATGAAAATCCTGTTATTGCGGTGATAGCCAGGCGCAGCATTTTCCTGAACGGGTATTTGGTCTCTCCGGCAAAGCGGGCTGCCCGGCGATAAGGCACTCCAACCTGGCGAAATCCTACCCAGGCAGACATGCCGCGCAAAAAGCGGTGGCGCTCGCGCATCTGGTTAAGCACGGCGACCACTTTACGATCCAACAAGCGAAAGTCGCCGGTATCGAGCGGGATTTCCACGTCGGTGATGCGGTAAATCAAACGATAGAACAGGCCAGCTGTAAATAACTTGAACCAGCTCTCACCTTCCCGTTCTGCCCGGACTGCGTAAACAATCTCGTATCCCTCGCGCCATTTGTCAATCAGGTCGAGGATCACCTCGGGAGGGTCCTGCAAATCCGAATCGATGATGATCACAGCCTCCCCCCCGCTGTAGTCGAGACCGGCCGTCACCGCGATTTGATGTCCGAAATTACGGGCGAAAATCACCGGGCGAACATGCTCGTCCTGCATGGCAATTTTGCGGATCAGTTCACTCGATCCATCCGTCGAGCCATCGTCAACCAGGATGAATTCCCAGGTTTCGCCGGTGGATTCCATCACCTCGCTTACGCGGCGATACAATTCAGGAAGATTAGCAGATTCGTTATAAATCGGTGCAATAATAGAATAAGTAACCGAGGTCATGAGTTTATTTTAACACTCGTTTGACAGACTCGAGGCTCGGCTCGATCACCACCGCTTCACCCACCGCTTGCATGGCGGCGCGCACGTCTTTCAACCCACTACCGGTGTTCAGCACCAGAACAGGATCTTCCGCAGCGATATGTCCCTCCTGAACGGCTTTGACCAGGCCTGCGTAAGAGGCTGCTCCCGCCGGCTCCGCAAATATACCAACTCTACCCAGGTCAGCAACTGCAGCCAGGATTTCATCATCGCTCACGGTGATATAAGTCCCACCAGTCTGGCTGGCAGCCCAGACGGCGCGCACACCGTCGCGCGGCAGGTCCACGGATATGCTATCGGCCAGAGTATTCGCCGAGACTGGCAATACCTGCGGGATGTCTCCGGCCTCGGGCAAAGTCCGGAAGGCTCTGGCGATAGCGGCCGATCCTTCCGCCTGCACGCCTACCAGCCTCGGCATTTGCTCCAGCCAACCCAAAGCCAGCAAATCCTTAAAGCCTTTGTGCATGCCGGAGATGATGTTGCCATCACCGACCGAGACGAAAACCGTCAGCCGACCATCGAAGGCCGGCCGGTTCAAAAGCGATTCCCAAATCTCGAAGGCCGCCGTCTTTTTGCCTTCCGCAGTGAAGGGATTATACCCGGTGTTCCGGCAGTACCAGCCGAACTCGTCCGCTGCTTGAATGGAGAGGTCGAAAGCCTGGTCGTAATTACCGTCCACAAGAAGCACACGCGCCCCGTAGATCAGCAACTGGGCAATTTTGGCCGGTGGTGCGGTGCGGGGCGCGAAGATCACCGCGGGCTGGCCGACCGCCGCAGCCATTCCGGCCAGTGCTGCGCCGGCATTGCCCGTGGAAGCCGTAACCACCACTTCAGCTCCGATTGCACGAGCGCGGGCCACTACGATCGCGCTGGCGCGATCTTTGAAGGAGGCGGTCGGGTTGCGACTTTCGTCTTTGATCCAGAGCGAGGCCAATCCTAATGCCTCTCGAAGCTGGATTGGAGCGAATAAGGGCGTCCATCCAGCCGCCCGGAACGGTGAATCGTAACCGGCGGGATCCTGAACGGGCAGCAGCGGCAGATAGCGCCAAAGAGAATGCTCACGAGCGGCAAAAATCTCCTCAGGTCGGGTTGACTGGCCGATCGCTGCATAATCCAATACGACATCCAGATTGCCACCATCGCGCGGGCAGGTATATTGAACCTCATTCAAAGCATATTCTTGCCTACAAAGCGAACATTGGTAACCGCTTACTTTATTCATCATTTGTAGCAACTCCTCAGCCCGCGTTTTAATTGGACGCGGACGCAGATCAATT
>DATCIL010000669.1:0-4448 GCA_036507795.1 Anaerolineales bacterium
CGGCGTCTCCCACTGGCCATAGGTCATGACGGCGGCGCCGGCCCCCAGGCCGGTGTGGTTCGGACCCAGGATCACAACGATGTCCGGAAAGGCCACCCGCGAGTAGACCGCCCCCGCCACCTTCCACGAGTACATGTACCCGGCGTGAGGCGCGACCACCCCGATGGCACGCTCCTGCGGGACTCCCCGAGGCAGGAGATCCTCCACCTGCAAGCGCAACCGGTCCCGCGTCCCGGCGTAAAATGACCCTGACACTGCGGCTCGCCGGATCATGGCCGTCCTCCTCTTGCGGCGTGCTCTCCGACACCCGCCGGCGGGAGTATAGCACGGGAGCGGGGAGGTTCACGAGGGACAATCTATCAGGTTATTCCCCGACCTTATAGAAGATGGACAGGGCCGGCGCCAGGATCGAGGCCGCGATGGCATATGCGGGCGGAAGAGCCAATCGGTCCAAGGAGGGAGGTGTTTCCGTTAAGTTAAGGCTCGCTCTTTGAGAGACTGGCTGGTCTAATGCCAATAATTGGTATTGGCGGTAGATATCTTTGACTGAGCAAGCCGAGAGTAACCAAGACCAGTCCAGCCATATCCGTTACCAACGATGGGTGTATTAAAGCCAGGCCACCAGCAATAAAAAGTAAGCGCTCTAGTATCGTCGTCGGCTTGAGCCAGCACCCCATAACCGCCGCTTCGATAGGGAACATAGCCAGAATTGCTAAAAGGGCCTTGAACAGAATCTCTACAGGTGGGCCCTGCATCAAGAAGGCGGGCTCAAAGACAAAGAAATACGGCATAATGTAGGCACCGATTCCTAGGCGCATAGATATCCAGGCCAGGCGTAGGACATTACCGCCGGAAATGGCTGCTGCTGTATAAACAGCGATGCACACCGGAGGGGTGAGAGCCGACTTTGTAGCAAAATAGAAGATAAATAGGTGAGCTGCTAATGGTGGTAGTCCCATTCCAACCAGGGCTGGGGCGATAACGGCAGCGGCGATGACATAAGCGGCGGTAGTTGGCATCCCCATACCCAGGATTAGGGCGGTCACCATAGTTGCCACCAGGGCAAGGATTACGTCTGTTCTACCTACCTCCAAAATAACTTCAGAAATCTTAACGCCAAAGCCAGTTAAAGAAATCATGGTCACTGCCATCTGGACACAGCTCATCATTACCATGAGCCAGGCAAGGGCCGTAGTTACCCCTTCATAGTAAGCTCCGGCTATTACCTTAATCCGTTTCCAGAGGGCCTCTGCTGATAACGGACCACCGGTGAGCATAAACAATCCCATGGCGGCTATCAGTGCCCAGGCAGCAGCGAGTTGAGGAGGTAAATACAGAATTAATAGGTAGATAAGAAGACCTACTGAAATGATGAAGGTCATCATTTCCCGTGACAATAAGGCATCCCTGGCTTTAGGTATTAGTTCTGGTGGTAATCTGCCCAATCCATATCTCTTAGCTTCCACGTATATCCCCGCCCAAACGCCAGCAAAGTAAATAATAGCGGGAATAACGGCAGCAATCATGACACTGGTATATGGGATATTAAGGAATTCCGCCATGATGAAAGCACCAGCCCCCATAATGGGTGGCATAATCTGCCCCCCGGAAGAGGCCGTAGCTTCTATAGCTCCAGCTAATTCAGCTCTGTAGCCCAGCCGCTTCATAGTAGGGATAGTCAAAGGACCGTCAACAGCTACGTTGGCTGCTGATGAACCTGAAATCATACCAAAGAGGGCGCTGGAGACCACAGAGATTTGCCCGGCACCGCCGGTAACTCGACCACCGGTAGACTGGGCTATGTCCATAAAGGCTTTGCCAACGCCGGTGGCAAATAACACTGGTCCGAAGATAAGAAACAAGGCAATGACGCGACTGGTATAATCCGTAAGGAGCCCCCAGATACCCTCGGTCATCAGATAAAGCTGGTAAAGTATCTCTGACGGCTCATAGCCAGCATGACCAAAAAGGCCAGGGATAAACTGACCCACCATGGCATAGGCGAGGAAGATCAAGACAACAATGGGGATTGCTTTGCCTAAGGCACGCCTGGTCCCCTCTAAAAGCAAGACTGCCAGGATAGCGCCTAACACCAGTTGGTAATTCTCATAGCGGCCCACTGCCCGAGCTACCCCTTCCCAGGCAAACATAATGTATATACAGGGGGTGACGGCCAGTATCAGAAGGACTATATCCAGCCATGAAGGGGAATTTCTGGTTCCGTAGATGATTCTACTCCGCCAAGATGGGTCTCCTGATGATAATCGTTTCTGGTCAACGGGATAGAGGAGGAAGACTAAGGCTAATCCAAAAGCTAAAGAGATGCCACCTTGAAGGAGAGGATGGAAAGCAACCGTCAGAGCTGTATACCCTATGAAGATAACCCAGGCGCCAGCCAGGACTGCGGAAATACCTTTCCAGGCTCCGGTAAGTTCTCTCATTTAGCCCCTCAAAACTCGAGAGGGGTATTATTAGAAATACCCCTCTCTTCCCATAGGATGAAACCCTGGGCCAACAGGGCTACTGTGCTACCTGTATGTTAAATACACCCACGCTGCCTTTCTCGCCTGTGGCCTTAATCTCATAAGTGCCTGGTGGTGTTCTCACAGGGATTCCTGAGCTGACTTCAAAGGCACCAGTTTTATCGGCAACAATTATGTCTGTCTTTTCTGTCCCCAGACCATGGTAGAGATCGCCTACAGTCATGACGACCTCCACCTCTTCGCCGGGCAGGAATTGAGTTCCGCTGATAATAATCGGAGTGGCGACTTTCCCGCTGAATGGCCGAATAACGAGGGTGGCTGGTCTTTCAGGGGCTTGCCCTGCGGCATAGGCAGCTACTGATATCATGAGAAGGAAACAACCCAGGAAAATCCCTGCGCTTCTATGAAGAAATTTCAAATCGGCCATGATTGAACCCTCCTCTCAAGGCCATTTTCCTTCACTGTTTTATCTCCGGTGGGATCAATTCAGGAGGAATTTTCTGACCGATTTCACGATAAAATTTCACCGCTCCTGCATGAAGAGGAACCTTTAACCCAAACTTCACGGCATTGCCCACCATGTCATCAAACTTCCCCTCCTTCAATGTGGCAAGGGGTGCAACAATGGCCGCCCGGTTTTCCCATACTGCTTTCACGATCTTGTATACGACATCTTCGGGGACGTCCTTCCGGACGAAGTCACCAATGACATAGGCATAGCTAAGCTGGTCATTCTTGACGGCTTTGAAAAGTCCCGCAGGTATCGTCATGCTCCTGTGCAGTCCTGGCTGGGCTTTCTCAGCCTTTTCCATATGGTCCGTTCGGATGGGGACGACGCTGATTTCCATGGCTGCTTCGATATCCAGAACAGCGGCATCCTTAAAACCAGCCTTGAACCAGCCGTCAACAACGCCGGCTTTCATGGCATCAGGACTGGCACCCAGCCCCATCAACTTGTAATCAGGCTGGATCCCAAGGACTTTAAAGAAATATTCCATGTGCCAGCCAGAAGTCGTTCCTGGATTCATGGCAAACGGTCTTCCGCCAAAGCCTTCGACTGTGGCAATGCCACTCTTCTTGCTGGCAACCAGGTGGATCGGGGTAAAATAACCACCCCAGAGCGCTCTCAAGTATTGGTCAGGTTTGCCGTCCCAATCCAAAATCCCCAAATAGCTGGCAGCAGCCGCACCCGCGCTTGCCGGGCCAGCATGGATGCTACGCCTGCGCAGTCTTTCCAGGTTCTCTACATAACCTCCAGTCTCAACCACGGTAACAACGATCTCACCGCGATAAGCCTTATTTATCACACCCGCCAAGGCGACGGTATTGGCATACAGGCCAGAACGGACGCTGGTGGATCCTAACTTGAAACGAAATGCCTGAGCTTTTGCGGGGGTTACAAAGGCTATAGCCAGGATAAACGAAAGGAGCAAACCTGAAGCAACCATAACTCCCTTTTTAATCATTTTCGCCTCCTGCTTTAAGAGCCGGATGCAGGTTATCTGTACAGGATGGCTTGCATGTACTGCTCCAAAGCTTGCTGGACCCCAAGCCTGTCAGCGGACGGAGCCGTGGCCCGGACGTGGATCCTCCGCCAACAGTGAGAACTTCGAGCCATTCCATCGTCGCTGTCAAGGCCTTTTCGGGGGATTGTTCCGGGATGCGTACTTTTGGTCCTGTGACCTTGCCCGAGAGCCCCTCGGGCGCAGAGGGGCGATGGCTCCCCGCTCACTCTGCCGGTGTTGCTATGGAAGGGTATGGGTGGCAGGCGCAGAAGCCGAAGCGGAGCCTACTTGCCCCGGGGCGGGCTCATCCGCAGCCACTCGACCTGCTGCGCCAGGCCCTCTTGGAGGGACACACGGGGCGAGAACCCCAGGATATCGCGGGCGCGGGTGGTGTCGGCCCAGGTATGGCGGACGTCGCCGGGCTGCGAGGGGCGCTGCTCTCGGCGAATGGGACGTCCCA
>DATCIL010000670.1:0-1394 GCA_036507795.1 Anaerolineales bacterium
CCGCAAGTATCGCACTGCTTGAGATGTCCTCCCATCTCAGCGGTGCGGCAGACCTCCACGGCCCGCATCACCTTGAGATGGGAGGCGGGTAAGCAATGCGTCTTGCGGTAGCTCTCCCCGTAGCTGCGAAAGATGTCGGCCAGCTCGGGTCGTGCTCTTTTTTCTCCTGCCGCCAGCTTGGGACTGGCCAGCGGCATAGCGGCACCCGACTAAAGCGGGGCGTCGCGTAGATCGAGCAGATCCAAGGGGCTGGCGGTGGCGCCCAACTTGGGCTGGCGAATTTGCAAATAGCGCTGGTACTCTGCAGCGAGTTATGGCCCAACAGCGTCTTAATGGTCACCAGATCCACTCCGCTCTCTAACAGATGGGTGGCAAAACAGTGGCGTAGCGTGTGGATGCCTTTGCCTTTTTCAATACCGCTTTTCTGCTTAGCGCGGTTATAGATCTTCTGTGCGGCGCTGATGTGCAGGGGCACATTTCTGCTTTTACCGAAGAAGACCCACAGCACCGGTTGATAGGTCTGCTTGTATTTCTTCAGCTCGCCCAGCAGCCGTTGGGAAAGAATCGTGTAGCGGTCTTTTTTCCCCTTGCCCTGTTCCACCCGGATCATCATCCGCTCAATATCGATATCGCTGAGTTTGAGATGAATCAGCTCGTCGACTCGAAGTCCCGCTGAGTACGCGGTCATCAGCAAACAGCGATCGCGAAGTTTGACGGCACAAGCCAGCAATCGTTCGACTTCCCTCGGGCTTAACACTTCCGGCAAACGCCAGGTCCGCTTGCGCCGTGGCAAGAAGAACTGTTCTTGGTTCCAGCCCAAAACCTGCTGATAGAAAAACCGTAGCCCCGAAATATTCACGTTCAGCGAACTGCTCGACAGCCCCCGCTCCTGTAAATCCAACAGATACGTCCGGATTTGTTCCTGCGTCAGTTGATCCGGGAACTGACGATAATGCTTAGCCAACCCGACCATCACGGCCAGATACGACTTCTGTGTCCTCGATGCGAAGTTGCGCAGGTTCATCTCCGCAACCATCTTTTCTCGTAGTGCTCCCATAAAAAACCCTCCTTGGATTTAAAGATGGGAGCAACGCTACCACGCAAATTGTGAATACTGGCAGTGAAATTGAATCTAGAACGGTGAGACCTGACGCAGAAAATAATTGCAGGCTAAAGCCGAAAACTCCGCACACTGCCCGCCACCGCGCAGCGGTTTAGTTCAACTATTAAGTGAGCCGCCGTAGGTGGCGACAAATGCCGGTCAGCTTATCTCCGGCGGCGGCTCTGACAATAAAATCCAAATCGGTTGCAATATCCACCAGCTACTCCAATTTGTCAACGTTAACTTTTCCGCCAAAAGCTGCCGGGGCGGCGGGTTATCTCCCTAACGAACG